>JARXZD010000007.1 GCA_029893765.1 Bacilli bacterium PM5-9 | reverse complement strand
GGACGACGATTCATGATTATTACCTCATTTCATTTTTTATATTATTATTGTAACAACTCCTTATCTTTTTTGTCCACTTTATTGTAGCCTATCCAAGGAAGCAACGAAAATAACAATAGAATGATAAGAAGATGGATACCTAAAGGAACAAATATAGATGAAATAAGTGAAAAAGAAATTAAAAGAATAGAAGATTGGTTGAATGAATATCCACGAGCAATGTTTGGGTATAGAACTTCAAATGAAGTTTCAAAGAAGTGGATATAATATAAATAATAAATTACATTGGTGATAAGCGGACACTTAATATTTCAATTTGCATATTTGATAAAGTTATTATAAACTCTTATTTTGTTTTGAATAATATGATATAATTAGTTAGTTAAGGAGTGGTTAAATGGCACAAAAGAAATATGATGAATCAACCATTCAAGTATTAGAGGGACTTGAGGCAGTTCGTAAAAGACCCGGAATGTATGTTGGTAGTACTGATGCTAGAGGTTTGCACCATTTAGTATGGGAAATAGTTGATAATTCAATTGATGAATCTTTGGCAGGTTATGGAAAAGAAATTACAATAATATTAAATGAAGATAATTCAATTACAATTGAAGATTTTGGTCGTGGTGTACCGACTGGTAAACATAAAAGTGGTAAGTCGACTCCAGAAGTTATTTTTACAGTCTTGCATGCTGGTGGTAAGTTTGGTCAAGAAGGTGGATATAAAACATCAGGAGGTCTACATGGTGTAGGTGCAAGTGTTGTAAATGCATTATCATCATATATGAGTGTAACAATATCTCGTGATAATAAGGAATATTTAATAGAATTTGAAAATGGTGGTAAAATAAAAACTCCATTAAAACAAATTGGTAAAACAAATAAAAGTGGGACAAAAATTACATTTAAGCCAGATGAAACAATTTTTTCAAATACAAAATTTAGCTTTACTACTTTATCTGAGAGATTAAGAGAATCAGCGTTTCTTTTAAAAGGATTAAAAATAAATTTAATAGATAAAAGAAGTGATGAAGGAAAAGAAGAAGAATATTATTATGAAAATGGTATTTCTAGTTTTGTAGACTTTTTAAATGAAGAAAAAGCAACTATTGGTGATACAATATATTTTGAAAATGAAGTTAATGATTTAGAAATAGAAATAGCAATCCAATATAATGAAGGATATTCTGAAAATATCTTATCGTTTGTTAATAATGTTAAAACAATAGATGGTGGTTCACATGAAGTTGGTTTTAAAACAGGACTAACTAAAGTATTTAATGAATATGCACGTGAACAAAAACTATTAAAAGAAAAAGATAAGAATTTAGAAGGTAGCGATATTAGAGAAGGAATATGCGCTATTGTTTCAGTGCGTGTACCTGAAAATTTATTGCAATTTGAAGGACAAACAAAATCAAAATTAGGAACTCCAATTGCTCGTAGCAGTGTGGAAAGTGTTGCTTATGATAAAATGTATTTTTATTTGGAAGAACACAAAGAGTTTGCTCATAAATTAATAAAAAAAGCAATTAAAGCATCTCAAGCTCGTGAAGCAGCAAGAAAAGCAAGAGAAGATAGTAGAAAAGGAAAAGATGGGGCGAAAAATAGAATTTTAGGTGGCAAATTAACACCTGCCCAATCAAAAAATTATGAAAAAAATGAATTATTCATTGTCGAAGGAGACAGTGCTGGTGGTAGTGCAAAACAAGGCCGTGATCGTAAATATCAAGCTATTTTACCTTTGCGTGGTAAAGTAATTAATACACTTCGTGCTAAAGTTGATGACATTATGAAAAATGAAGAAATCGCAACAATGATTTATACTATTGGTGGTGGTTATGGAAATGATTTTAGTGCTGAAGATATTAACTATGGAAAAATAATAATTATGACCGATGCTGATACAGATGGAGCACATATTCAAGTTTTATTGTTAACTTTCTTTTATTTATATATGAAAGATTTATTCTTAAAAGAGAAAGTTTATCTAGCATGCCCACCATTATTCAAATATACAAAAAAAGCTGGTAAAAAAACAATTGTAGAATATGCTTATGATGAAAATGAATTATATGAATTAATTGATGAGCATGGTAAAGGTGAAATTCAAAGATATAAAGGACTTGGAGAAATGAATGCATCTCAATTATGGGATACAACAATGGATCCAGAACAAAGAAAATTAATTAAAGTAACGATTGCTGATATGGCAATTGTTGAAAAAAGAATAAATACATTAATGGGAGATAAAGTTGAACCAAGACGTGAATGGATTGATGAAAACGTTAGTTTTACTATGGAAGATGAATATGCAAATATGATTAAAGGAGAGTTAAAATAATGGATGTAAATACACTTTTAATGAACCTTGAAGATGTTGTTGGTGATGGATTTGCTCGTTATTCTAAATATATTATTCAAGATCGTGCAATTCCCGATGCTCGTGATGGACTAAAACCAGTTCAAAGAAGAATAATGTATGCTATGTTTAAAGAAGGAAATCATTTTAATAAACCATATCGTAAATCAGCTAAATCAGTTGGAGTAATTATTGGTAATTATCACCCTCATGGTGATAGTAGTGTTTATGATGCAATGGTTAGATTATCACAAGATTTTAAATTGAATTATCCATTAGTTGATATGCATGGTAATAATGGGTCAATAGATGGTGATTCAGCAGCAGCAATGAGATATACTGAGGCAAGATTAAGTCCAATTGCAATGAAATTATTAGAAAATGTGGATAAAAACACAGTTGCCTTTGCACCAAATTTTGATGATACTGAATTAGAACCAGTTGTTTTACCTGCATATTTTCCAGCTTTACTTATTAATGGAAGTACTGGAATTTCAGCAGGTTATGCAACAGAAATACCTAGTCATAATTTAGAGGAAATTATTAATGCAACAATTTTAAGAATAAAAAATCCTACTTGTGAGCTTGATGAAGTTTTAAAAATTGTTAAAGGACCTGATTTTTGTACTGGTGGAATTATTCAAGGTAAAAACGAAATTAAAAAAGCTTATGAAACTGGTCGTGGAAGAATTGTTGTTAGAGCTAAATTAAATGTTGAGCTAGTTAAAAATATAAAAGTAATTACAATAAGTGAGATTCCTTATGATGTAAATAAAGCTGATTTAGTTAGAAAGCTTGAAGAAATAAAGTATGATAAAGTTATTGATGGAATAATCGCAATTAGAGATGAATCAGATCGTAATGGATTGAGTATTGTTATTGAATTAAAAAAAGAAGCTGATGAAAACTTAGTTTTAAATTATTTATATAAAAATACTAACTTACAAATTTACTATAACTTTAATATGGTGGCAATCGTTAATAAAAGTCCAAAACTTTTAGGTATTTTACCATTATTGGATTGCTATATTAATCATCAAAAAGATGTTTTGATTAATATGACAAACTATGAATTAGATCTATCACAAAAGAGAATGCATATTGTTGAGGGTTTAATTAATGCAGTAGATGTTATTGATGAAGTTATTCAAATTATTAGAGAAAGTCTTAATCGACATGATTCTATTGAAAACTTAATGTCTCGTTTTAACTTTACAAAAGCTCAAGCTGAAGCAATTGTTGATTTAAGGTTATATCGTTTAAGTAATACTGATATTGAAGTATTACAAGAAGAGCATGAAAAATTATTAGCTTATATTAGAAAATTAAGTTCAATACTTGCTGATCCAAAAGTTCTAAATCAGGAGATAATTGCAAAATTAGAAGAAGTTAGAGATGAGTTTAAAGAAGATCGTAAATCTATAATAGAAGATGATATTGAAGAAATTATTATTAATAAAGAACAACTTATCCAAGATAGTGAAGTAATGATTAGTATTTCAAAAGATGGATATATTAAACGTTCAAGTATGCGCTCATATCAATCAAGTAGCGAAGATATTGTTAGAAAAGAAGATGATTTTATTTTTGCAATGTCAACAGCAAGTACTCTTGATAAATTATTGATATTCTTTGATAATGGAAATTATGCATTTTTGCCTGTATATGAAATCCAAGAGACAAAGTGGAAAGATTTTGGAAAACATATTAATAATTATGTTTCGGGTGTTAAAGATGAAAAAGTTGTTAGTGCAATTTTAGTTAATGACTTTAATATTAATCATACCTTAGTAAGTGTAAGTAAAAGTGGTATGATTAAACAATCACTAATTAAAGATTTAGAACTTTCAAGATATAGTAAAGTTGCTAAATACATGAAATTGAAAAATGATGATTTAATATGTGCTAATTTTGTGGCATCACAAGCCGATGATGTAATTCTAGTTTCTAAAAAAGGTTATGTTTTAAGATATTCTCTAAAAGCAGTATCATTAACTGGTTTAAAATCAGCAGGTATTAAAGCTATGAAACTAGTTGATGATGAACTTGTAAGTGCTATTTCATGTTCAGCATTTAGTAAAGAACAATTATATTTTGTTTTTGAAAATGGACAGACAAAGAGATTGCATATTGGTGGAGTTGAAATTGGAAATCGTGTTACAAAAGGTGTTTTATATGTTAAAAATAAAAAAACTAATCCAGATGAAGTTTTAAAAATATTCGCTATTGCTGAAAATGCTGATTTATTTGTTACAAACTCTCAATATGATGTTACTTTATTAAAAGCATACGATACACCATTATCACAAGCTCAAGAGGGATTGAAAAAATCAATTAAATTAGAGAATGGTAATACAATTATTGATGCATGTATTATTAGTGATTTACATTTAAAACCACTTGATGAAAATGCAATAAAGGTTGATATATTAGAAGACAACGAATTAGACCTTTATGATTACAATAATCTTGATGAAGAACAACTAGCATTATTTGAAGAACCAGAAGAGTAAAAAACACTTGTTATCAATATATAAATTTGCTATTATTATATAGGAGTTTTAGTAGGAGGTCGCTATGCAAGAATTTATTTCACAAGCACAAGCAGTTAATTTTGATGGACTAATCGTATTAGCAGGATTAGGGTTATTTCTATTCGGTATTAAGACAATGGGAGATCAGCTAAAATTATTAGCTGGATCAAAAATGAAAACTCTTATTGATAAATATACAACAAATCCAATTATGGGAGTTTTTGTTGGAGCAATGGTTACAGGACTAATTCAATCAAGTTCAGGAACAACTGCATTAACAATTAGCTTAGTTCGTTCAGGTTTGATGAATTTAAAACAAGCTGTTGGTATTATCATGGGAGCAAATATTGGGACAACAATTACAGCAATTTTGATTGGATTTAACCTTTCTAAATTTGCACCATACTTTATTGTTATTGGAGCATTTGCTTACATGTTTTCAAAAAAACCAAGACAAGAACAAATTTCAATGTTACTTTTATCATTTGGATGCCTATTCTTTGGATTAAGCATAATGGGAGATGGATTAAAAGTACTTGCAGATATGCCATTATTTAAAGATTTTGCTGTTGAATTAAGTCAAAATAAAATTGCCGGTGTTAGCTTAGGTATTGGAATGACTGTTTTAATCCAATCATCTTCAGCTACAATTGGTATTTTACAAAGCTTGTATAGTGATGGATTACTAGATTTACAAGGAACACTTCCAATTTTATTTGGTAATAATATTGGAACAACAATAACTGCTATTTTAGCAGCTGTTGGTGGAAGCCTTGCAGCTCGTCGTGCTGCAGCAGCACACGTTATGTTTAATATTTTTGGAACAATTATATTTTTAATAATTTTCCCATTATTTTTAAACTTTGTAGTTTGGGGATCTGATGTTTTAGGATTATCTAAATTAATGCAAATTGCCTTTGCGCATGCTAGCTTTAATGTTACCACTACTATTCTTTTATTCCCATTCATTGGCGGTTTAGTTTATTTAGCTACTAAAATCGTTAGAGATAAAGGTGATGAAGATGATATTATTAGTACAACAATTACACTAGACCCAGCACTAATTAAAGAATCGCCTGAGGTTGCTGTATCTGTTGCATATAAAGCTACTTTAGAAATGTCAACAATTTGCGAAAAAATGATAAGAAACACTCGAAAATTTATTACAACAAAAGATTACAAATATGTTGATAAAATTAATGGCAATGAAGAAATTGTAAATGAACTTAACCATAAAATATCATCATATTTAGTTGAAATAGGATCGTATGCGATTTCAGAACGTGATAATATCTTACATAATAACTTATTCTACTCATTAAAAGACTTAGAAAGAGTTGGAGATCAATGTATTAATGTTGTTGATTATTTTGAAGATATTTATAATGCTAATGAAGAATTAACACCAATGGCTTTAGATGATTTACTATTAATTTTTGATTTATTAGATTCTTTAATGGCTAATGTTACTAAATTACTTGATTCACCAAGTAAAGAAATAATTAATGAAGTAAATGAAAAAGAAGATGAATTAGATGAATTAGAAGTTAAAGCTAAATCAGCTTATATTGAACGTGTTAAGAATAAAGAGAGAATGGGAAGTATTGCGACTTCAGTATTTATTGATATTATTAGTGATTTAGAACGTATTGGAGATCACTGTTATAATATCTCTACTAGAGCAAACAAAGTATTAGAAAGAAAAAGTTAATATGAAAGAGTAACAATTATGTTGCTCTTTTTTTAACGCAATTTTAACATTTCTTCCATTTTATTTTAATAAACAAATTTTAAAATATAGTTGAAAGTAGGGATACTATGAAAAAAATAATCAGTTTATTAATTTTTCTTTCATTTGGTTTAATGTCATGCTCTCAAAAAGCTGAAATGGAAGTATCCGGTTCAACATCAGTTGCACCACTAATGAATGAAATTATTTTTAAATACCAAAAAGATCATGATATGAAAATTAATTTAACTGCTGATGGTTCATCAGCTGGAATAAAGGCAGTTGCAAATAATATATCAAACATTGGAATGTCATCAAGAGAATTAAACGATGAAGAAAAGAAATTAAATTTGAATAGCTATGTTATTGCTTTAGATGCAATTGGTGTAATTGTTAATAAAGATAATGGAGTTAATAATATCAGTTTACAACAACTTCATGATATTTATAGTGGAAAAATAACTAATTGGCAAGATGTAGGTGGAAAAAATCTTCCAATAAGAGTTATTTCTCGTGAAGATGGTAGTGGGACAAGAGATGCTTTTGAAGAAACTGTGAGCTTATTAAATGAAAATAAAACAAGTGAAGTAGCAAAAACAAAAGCAATTATTGTTAACTCTAGTGGAGCTATCTTAGAAAATGTTATTCAAAAAAAGGGAGCGATTGGTTATATATCATTAGGAAGTGCTAATAATGACATTAAGTTATTAGCAATCAATAATGTTAAACCTAATGAAGAAAATATAAAAGCTAAAAAGTATTTATTAAGTCGTGATTTTATTATTGTTACAAAAAAAGAAAATGAAATTATTAAACAATTTATAAATTATATTTTAAGTGATGAAGGTCAAAAAATAGTGAAAAATAATAATTATATTCCAGTAAAGTGAGGTAATAGGTATGAATAATAAAAAAGCATTCTTTTTTGAAACAACATATAAAGTAAGTGCTTTTATTGCAGCATCGTTTCTTTTAATAATTATAGTTTTTATCTTTGCTTCTGGATTACCAGTTATTAAAGAATATGGTTTATTTAATATGTTGTTTAATAGTGAATGGGCACCAAATGCAAACCCTGCTCAATATGGTTTATTATATATGGTGCTAACAACCCTTTTCTCGACATTTATCTCATTGTTTATATCAGTTCCAATTGGTGTTTTTAGTGCAGCATATCTTTCAAAAATTGCTTCAAAAAAAGTGAAAAAGACAGTTATGTTTTTTGTTGATATTTTAGCAGGTATTCCATCTGTAATTTATGGTTTCTTTATTTTAAAAACATTAGTTAAATTTATTGATGATAAGGGAATGTATATTCAAGGAATAAGTGGTAATAGTATGCTTGCTGCAATTGTTGTACTAGCATTAATGGCATTACCAACAATTATTAGTGTAGCAACCACTGCTTTTGATGCAACTGATAAATCATATAAAGAAGCTTCACTAGCGTTAGGAGCTAATGAAACACAAACGATTTTCAAAGTTGATCTTAGGGCAGCTTTTCAAGGAGTAATGGCTGCAATAGTTTTAGGGGCTGGCAAGGTAGTTGGAGAAACAATGGCTGTAATGTTAGTATCTGGAAATGCTGTCAATTTCCCAGGAAATTTACTTGAACCTGTACGTACATTAACTGCTAATATCGCAACAGAAATGGCATATGCTTCTGGTCTACATCAAAGTGCATTATATGCAACTGGAATAGTTTTGTTTGTTATTATAATGATTTTAAACTACATTTTATTAATTGTGATAAAAAAAGGTGGTGCTAATAATGCTTAATAAAAAGGGTGGAATTAAGTTTATTAATTTTTTGATGTATTTATCAATAATATTATTAGTGGCTTTTATTGTGTTAGTGATTGGATTTATATTAATTGAAGGATTAAAAGAAATGAATATTAATATCTTATTTAATTCTCAAGCATTAATTATTTCAACTTTAATGTTAGTCGGAATAACTTTATTAATCGCAGTACCATTAGGTATTTTTAGTGCAATATATTTACAAATGTATGCTAAGCAAGGAAAAGTTGTTAATTTAATTAGGTTTTCAATTGATAGTTTAACTGGGATACCATCTATAATTTATGGTTTATTTGCTTTATCATTCTTTGTTTATTTTATAGGTATTAATCGTTCAATTCTAGCTGGATCATTATCACTATCAATTGTTGTTTTGCCTTTATTAATTAAAAATACTGAAGAAGCTATTAAAACAATTAATCGCTCACAAATTGAAGCAAGTTTAGCATTAGGTGCAACTAAGTACATTACAATTACTAGAGTAGTTATTCCATTTTGTATTGATGGTATTATTAATGGAGTTGTTCTTGCGATTGGTAGAATTATTGGAGAGACAGCTGCTATTATGTTTGTTATTGGTAGTTTGAATGGTATGCCATCATCACCATTAGATCCTGGTGCTTCTTTAGCTACTCATTTATATTTGATTATTCAAGAACCAACATATTCAAGTGGAGGAATAAGTGATGCCTATTCCCTTGCATTTATTTTATTATTTGTTGTTATCTTTTTAAATATAATTGTAAAATTGGTTGATAGATATTTTAAAGCGAAAAGAGGTTATTAAAATGGAAAATATTTTTGAAGTAAAAGATTTAAATTTATATTATGGTCAAAATCATGCCTTAAAAAATTTAAATATAAATTTAAAAAAGAATAAGGTTATTGCAATGATTGGTCCGTCTGGTTGTGGTAAATCGACTTTTCTTCGTTGTCTAAATAGAATGAATGATTTAATCGAAAATTGTAAGATTGATGGACAAATCATCTATGGAAATGATAATATAAATACAGAATCATATAATGTAATTGAATTAAGAAAAAAAGTAGGAATGGTTTTTCAAAAACCAAATCCTTTCCCAATGAGCATTTATGAAAATGTTATATATGGACCTAAATGTCAAGGAATTACTAATAAAGCAATTCTTGATGATTTAGTTGAAGAAAGTTTAAAAAAAGCAGCACTATGGGATGAAGTTAAAGATAGACTTCATACAAGTGCTTTAAGATTATCAGGGGGGCAACAGCAACGTTTATGTATTGCTAGAACAATCGCAATGGATCCTGATGTTATCTTAATGGATGAACCAACATCGGCATTAGATCCGATTGCTACTGCAAAAATTGAAGAGTTAATTGAATCTCTAAAAAATAAATATACAATTATAATCGTTACTCATTCAATGCAACAAGCGGCTAGAATTAGTGATTATACAGCATTCTTTTTAATGGGTGAACTAGTTGAGTTTGATTTAACAAATGTTATTTTTTCAAATCCAGCTAAACAACAAACTGAAGATTATGTAACAGGAAGATTTGGATAGGAGGAACAAAAATGAAATTTTTAGATGATGTTATTAATAGTATTATTGAATCGCTTAGTGAAATGTTTGATAGTACAATAGAGGCACAAAAAAATGCTATTCAATCATTGGTTCAAGAAGATAATAAAAAAGCTATGAGTGTCATTGATGGTGATGAAGCAATCAATCGCTTAGAGGAACAACTTAACTATGATGTTATGATAGCTATTGCTAAATATCAACCTGTTGCCTCTGATTTAAGAAAATTAATTGCAATTATTAAGGTTGCTAATGATTTAGAAAGAATTGGTGATTATGCTAAAACAATTTCTAAAACAGCAATCCTAAACTGTGATAAAACGTTTCTTAATGAAACATTCTTAAAAAACTCACTTAAAATGTCTAATATCATAATTGATTTATTAGAAAAAGCTAAAAATGCATTTATTGATGGTGATGTTGATGGTGCATACGATATAATAAAAAATGAAAACCAACTTCAAGATTTATTAAAAGAAACAATTTCAAGTAATCCTTTTTGTTTGATAGAAGATGAAAATGTTGAATCATTTATGTTATTGATGGGAGTTATTAGAACTTTAGAAAGATCTAGAGGACACCTTGCTAATATTTGTGAAGCAATCATTTTTGTTGGAAATGGTAAGTTTATTGAATTATAATGGCTAAAATACTAGTTATTGAAGATGAAGTTTCTTTACAATTATTACTTGAATTTGATTTAAAAAGTTATAACTATGAAGTTGAATTATGTGCTGATGGTAAAAAAGGATTAGAAAAATTAAAAAATGAATATTATGATTTAGCTATTATTGATTGGATGTTACCTTCCTTATCTGGCTATGATATTATTGCTGAAATTAGAAAGACTAATGAAGATTTAAAAATTATTATGTTGACTGCTAAAGATGGTGAAATGGATATTGTTAAAGGCTTAGAGATTGGTGCTGATGATTATTTGACTAAACCATTTTCTTCTCGTGAATTAAATGCTAGGATGAAAGTTTTATTAAAAACGAAGGATAGTAATATTATTTCTTTTTCTAATATTGTTATTGATAAAGCTAAGCGTCAAGTAAAAAGAGATGATGAGAATATTGATTTATCAAAGTTAGAGTTTGATTTGTTACTTTATTTTTATGATAATAAAGATATTGTAGTTTCTCGAGAAATGATTTATGAAAAATTATGGAATCAGGATGAAGATATTGATTTAAGAGTTATTGATACTCATGTTTCATCAATAAAAAAGAAATTAAAAATAAAAGATAATATTGTAAGTAAAAGAGGTGTTGGCTATTTATTTACTATTTAATTTTACTATTGAAATGGTACTTGCTAATGTTATTATTTTTGTAACATTTATTTTGTGTGCTCGCTATTTTTCGAAAAAAAGAGAAAAAGAATTTCATGATAATAAAAAAGTTAAAGCAAAAATAGATCGCAATGAAGTTGTGGATGTTTTAATTGATAGTTTAAGGCAACCAACATTATTGTTATCAAGAAAACATGAAGTCTTATCATATAATCAATCTTTTAGCGAATTAATAAAAACAGATATTAATGAATATGTTAATAGTTCAGACTATATTCAACAATTTATTAGAGGTGGACACAAACATCGTCGTTTTGAAAGAAAGATTAATAATAGAACTTTCTATATTGATTTAGATATTATTGATAGTGATAAAATAAAAGGGACGATTATTACTTATACCGATGTTAGCAATATTAAAAATCTCTATGCTCAACAAGAAAATTTTATTAGTGAAGTTAAACATGAATTAAAAACTCCAGTAACTGCTGTTGTTGGATTAAGTGAGTTATTAATTAATGATAAGGTTGTTAATAGTGAGGATCAAAAAAAGATTTTAAAAACAATAAAAAATGAAACAAAACGATTAGATAAATTAATTACAAAATTAACTACATCAATTGAAACGATTACTACTTTTGATTATGTTGATTTAAATGATGTTTTTGAGGAATTAAAATTAATCTATGAAGAAAAATCTTTAGAAATTCCATTAACATTTTCGAATTATGTTGAAGATAGTTTTTTATCAGATAAAGAAATTATCAAACAAATAATTATAAATTTAGTTAATAATTCATTGAAATTCACTAAAAGTGGTTATATTAAAGTTAGTGCAATTCAAGAAAATGATATGATAAATGTTAGTGTAGTTGATACAGGTGAGGGTATTTCACAAGAGGAAATTGAACATGTTTTTGAAAGGTTTTATCGAGTTGATAAAGATAATCAAGAGGGATTTGGTTTAGGTTTAAGTATTGTTAAATCACTTTTAAATAAAATTAATGCAACGATTAAAGTTGAAAGTATTTTAAAAAAAGGCAGTACTTTTTCAATTTTAATTCCATATAAAAAAAGCACTTTAGATGAAGAAGTTAAATAACTTAATCATTAAAGTGTTTTTATTTGAACATTTTTAATATGTTTTTAATATCATCTGAATGATCTTTGGTTTGATCAAATTCGCCAATGCCATAATCACCTAAAATATTAGCTTTAGTAAAACTAAGCATCTTTGTAAGCGATTCTCTTACACTTGCACCAGCGGCTTTTCCAGGAGTTACACTAACTATTACTAAATCAATATTTTCAAGATAAAATCTTTCATATCTACTTAGCCAATCAGTAATACTTTTGAAAAATGAAGAAGCATAACCATTGTATTCAGGTGAAATGATAATTAATTTATTATAATCATGAAGTTTATTGTATAAATTAATTACTTCTTGAGCAATGCCACTAGTTTCTTCAATATCTCTATTATAGTATGGTATGTTTAATTCTCTTGTATCAATATAATCAACATTCTCTTGTTTAGCTAATTCTTTAGCAAACCATTGATTTATTGAGTTGATACTATTGCTACCACCAATAACTAAAATTTTTTCCATAATTAACACCTACACTTCCTTAACGCCAATTACACCAGGAATTTCTTCACACATCATTTCTTCAATGTAATCAATAGTTACAGCACTTGAAGAACATCCTGAGCAAGCACCAAGCATTTTAATATAGACAATTCCATCTTCAAATTTAACAAACTCAAAATCTCCACCATCACGTTGTAAATAAGGGCGAACAGTATCTGTAAATTCAATAATTTGTTGTTGAATTGTTTGCATTGTTAAAAACCTCCTAAACCATAAAATAAAATTAAACTTATAATAAGTCCTAGTAAGAAACCACCAGCAACTTCAAATCTTTCATGACCTAAAATCTTTTTCATTTTAGTGAAATAGATTGGATCATCTAATCTAATTGACTTTAATTCTTTTAAATCGTCGATTAATTGATGAGTAATAGCAATGTGTTTTCCTGCGTATAATCTTACATTCATTGCATCATATGCGATTATTACCATCATAATAAATGATATTGCAAAAGCTGAGCTATCAAAACCATCTCTTAAACCAAATGATAAAGCTAAAGCTGATAAAGTTGATGTGTGTGAACTTGGAAATCCACCAGCTGCTAAAATTTCAAATATATCAATTTTCTTTGTTTTTTTGTATTTCGTAAATGGCTTCAGTAATTGCGCAATAATTGCTGATAAAACTGCTGCCACTAATGGATAAAATGCCATCATCTAAAACCCCATTTCGCATGTAATTATATCACAAATTTTAAGATAATAAAATACAAGTACATTTCATTTTGAAAATAAATTAGTTTAATCTAAAAAAGTTTTGATATATAATGAATATCTTGATTTTTATTTGTGTAGATAAGATGAAAAATATAAAAATAGAGTAAAAAATGTAGAAAAAGAATAGATTGTAGTTGTTTTTATTTACACATTGTTTTTTTGTGATATATTTAAAAAAGTAAAGAGAAAGGAGAAAATAAATGAAGAGTTATAATTTTATAATGCGAAAAATTATTTTATGTTGTACTTTAGTATTTGTATTCGTAATAGGGTTTGACTTTAATATGACTAGTCATATTAAAGCAGTAAGTAATTTAGAAATTATTCAGGATTATTTAGATGAAACAAAACCACTAAGAACAACCTTATATGTTGGAGAAAGAATGGACATAGATGTTATAAGAGATGGTGTCGCAGAAGGTGGAAGAGATGTCAATGGTTTTACATGGACTAGTAGTGATTCATCTGTATTATCGACAAGCAACGGAGATGGAGTTTTAAATGCAATATCAAAGGGAACTGTAATAGTAACAGTTAGATATTTAGATAATTCTACTTCCTCAGTGACAATTAGAGTTAAGCAACCAGCAACATCAATTGATTTAGCTAGTAGTGCAACAGTCTATGTTAGTACACCAAAACAATTAACAGCAAATATTAATCCAAGTAGTACAGATGATAAGGGTAATGGGGTTGTATGGACTAGCTCGGATATAAGTATTGCTACTGTAAATTCTACTGGAATTGTTACAGCAAGAAAAAATGGTAATGTAGTTATTAAGGCAACATTTACAAATAAAAATCGTTTTACTGAAAGTAGTTCACCAGTGCCAAAAACAGTTTTTGCATCATCAAATATTAATGTTCAAACTAAAGTAAGCGAAGTTAAATTAAACAAAGAGTATTTAATTCTAAAAAAAGGAACCAATGGGCAGTTTTCTGCAATTGTATTGCCAACAACTGCTTCAAATAAAAATGTTATATGGACTGGTAGCAACTCTAAAGTGTTTACGATTACAAATGGAAAAATTATAAGTAAGATAAAAGGATTTGGTTATATAAGAGTTAAAACAGTTGATGGACAAAAATCAGCATATGCGCCAGTAAGTGTTTATGAACCAATAAATAAAACGACTGCATACACAAAAAAGAAATTAAATATAAAAAATGGAGCACATAAAACAAATAAACATGTAAGCAATTTAAAGAAAGTAAAAAAAGGTTCTAAAGTAGTTATATATGCTGAAACAGGAAATTTCTTTTATATTAAATCCGGGAATATATATGGTTTTGTTTTAAAAAAGGACCTTATATATATGAGTATATCTTCACCTAGATTAACAATTAATAAAAAAACAAAAAAATATCCAACAATTAAAGTAACCGTACATAATGGCACTTCTACACCAAAATGGACAGGCACAAAAAAAGTAGTATCATTTAAATTGAAAAAGAATTCAAAAAAGACTAAGAAATACAAAAATGGTACTTCAATAACTACAACAATTTTCTATGTTATTCCAAAAAAAGAAGGTAGAGTAGATGCAAAAGTTAAGTCAGGAAAATCCAATTCCTCATACTATGTTTCATCATATACTGGGATAAAAAATACTGAGGCATTTGTAAGGGTTAAAACATCAAATATTTATAAAGGTGCTAATGTATCTTTACCGATAAGAAGTGAATTGAAGAAGAACACAAAAGTAATTATACTTGGAAAATGTACGAAAGGTTTTTTCTATATTCAGTATGGAAAACAAAGAGGTTTTGTTAAGGCTAGCGATTTAACTTATATACATATTAAAGATAGTTTTAATATGTATAGATATAACAATAAAAATATTAATGCATATCTTGTGAATAGTTCAGATGATAAAAAAATAAAATGGTATACTAGTAATGGTAAAACTGCTAAGATAAATAAGCAAATTACTTTGAAAAATGGAAAACAAGCTCAAATATGGGCAGAAAAAAATGGTAATATTACTTTAACAGTTAGTTATGAGTATGTAAAAGGAAAGATCATAAAGGCAAAGTCAAAGCTTATTATAAAAAATGTTAAATTGGAAATTTATTCAATTAAGAAAAAAGAAGTTGGACAAGTAATGGAAATAAAAGCTAGAATAAAGCATGTAACTAATCCTAAGCCTGAAATAAAATTTAGTAATTCAAGTTCATCTATATTTGAATTAAACTCAGAAAAGAATAACGTTGGTAAATATAAAGTGTATGGAATTGGTAGTGGAAAAGTTACTGTTAAATATAGAGATTTGAAAACAACTAAGAAAATTACTACAAAACCATTATTAATATATGGTACTCCAACAAGACCTGGATTAAGTGATAAAGGAAAAAAATCAGAAGATATATTATATAATGATATGACTTCACAGCAAATCATTGCTCTACCATGGATAGATAAAGAAAATTCCTATGGACCAGGTAATAATATGGGATCATATTTTACTGAATGGGAATTATTGGCAAAGCTAACAACTTCTGGAGATCTTTCAAATGTCGGAACAGACATGATCGAACATTTCAGAAAAGGTACTGGTTCAACATATACAAACGACAAATTAACTAAAGCTGTACAAGAACATAAAAATACACAAAAATATTCTCGAATAGTAAATATTTCTTTTGAAAAGGCAATAAAGGAAAGCGATGGAAATATTTCAAAAATGAAATATAAACATTTAGTAGGGAATGAAAGGCTATCAAAATATATTTTAATTAACTATATGGATAAATATGGATTAGTGAGACCAGCATTTAATATTATTACAAAAGATTACACTGAAGGTCTTAAATTTGCAATAAATCAAGTCCATGCTACGACTATTGAGGTAGTATCATACAAATATAATGCTGATACAAAAAAATATACAGTAAAATTCAAACATACATTTTATGACCATTTTGGGTTGGATAAGCCAGATATAGATAAATTTGGTGGTATTGCTGGTTTTAGGAGTTGGTACATTTTACAACACGATAAAAAATTTAAAGGTAAATATAAACCATTCATAACAAAAGTCGTATTTTATGAGACAACAAATGGAAAAGGTTAAGAGAGGATAAAAAATGAAAAAAACAAAAAAAATAATATTAAGCATTGTAATTATAGTTTTATGTTTGGTAATATGGATTTTTGGTTTTTCTGAGTATGGGAGTATAATAAAATATTGGTATATTGCTCCATTATTTGAAAAACAAATAGAAAATTTCGATGAAAATAAAAATGATTATCAATTAATTGTAGATAGAATAATAAAGTCAGTTAATGAAGAGAAGATAATGAAAGATGAATCTCTTGTAGTTGAAGGAAATTTAATATCTAGTACATTGTCTGAAAACAATATTGAACTTACAGACACAGAAAATAGAAGTTTAGAAAATATAAAAAACACATTTGTTGGTGAATTTTGTGCAATGGACAAAATAAAAATAGAGACTGATAATTTTATTAAATTTACATCTTTTGATTGTAATTTTGGAGTGGTCTACTCAAAAGATGGAAATAAACCACCAAGTAGTGTAGATTACGAGGATTTTATTATAGAATATAAAATTAAAAAACTTGCACCTAACTGGTATACTGTTGAAGAGAAATAAAAAAGAAAAATATAACTCAATTTAGTTAAAAAAATTGAGTTTTTTTTATTGTTGAGTAATAAATAAACTATATTTAAAACCATTATTTTAAATAAATTATAAGTTAAGCAAACAACAATACTTTTATAGAATAGTCTAAATCATAAGAAGTTGTTTTATTTCAAAATAAATCTCTAAAAATTCATTAATATAGCATTAAATTGTGTTATAATACTAAACGAGGTGTTTTTAATGAAATATAACATAGGAGATGTTGTTACTGGCAAAGTTATTTCAATAAAATCATATGGTGCTTTTATTACAATCCCTACTAATTTAACAGGATTGTTGCATATTTCTGAAATTTCACATGATTACATTAAAGATGTTAATAGTGTTTTAAAAATTAAGGATGAAGTAAAAGTAAAAATAATTGATATTGATAAAAAAAATAGACAAATAATTTTTTCGATTAGAGCATTATCAAAACCTAAAAGAAAAACAAAAAATAAATGTCGTTATAAACAACATGAAACAATTATGGAAAGTAATAAAGGATTTAAAGAATTAGAAAAAATGCTTCCAATTTGGATAGCTGAATATTCTGGAGGAAAAAATGATTAAATTTGATAGTAGTAATAGTTTAAGCAATCTAAATTATAATGATCATACAAATAAGCTTAAAAATATCATTGATAAAATGAAAGATGGTAGTGCTAAAGGTAGTGAGTTTTTAGGGTGGAGTAAAATGTTTTTTAATTATGATTTTTCATTGTTAGATAACATTAATGAAACAACAAGGCTTTTGAACAAAAAAGCTAATACTATGTTAGTAATTGGTATTGGTGGATCATATCTTGGAACTCTTGCGATTGATGAGGCACTTACAGGTAGAGGATTAAATTCATCTAAAAAGTTAATTTATGCAGGACATAATATATCAAGTGATTACTTAAGTGAAATTTATGAATATTGTCAAAATAATGATTTTGTAATAAATGTTATCTCAAAATCAGGGACAACTTTAGAATCAGCTTTATCATTTAGAATATTTAAGCAATTATTAATTGATAAATATGGTGAAGAAGCTTTAAAAGATCGATTAGTTATTACAACGGATGCTAAAAAAGGTTCATTACGACAAATAGCAAGCGAATACCAAAGCATCTCATTTGAAATACCAAATGATGTTGGTGGTAGATACTCAGTGTTTACGCCAGTTGGTTTAGTACCATTATCTTTTATTGGTATTGATATTAAAAAAATAATTGAAGGAGCATGTTTAGCTGCTAAAGACTTTTATCAATATGATAAATATAATACAGCTTTTGATTATGCTATAAATCGTTATCATCAATATGAAAGTGGAAAAAGTATGGAAGCATTAGTTGTTTATAATCCATCGTTTGCTTCATTAATTGAATGGTATCGTCAATTGTTTGCTGAGTCTGAGGGTAAAGATGGTAAAGGATTATTTCCTGTTGGTTGTATTTACTCTACGGATTTACATGCAGTTGGACAATTTATTCAAGATGGTCCAGAAATTGGTTTTGAAACAGTTTTAAAAATTAATAATAGTAAGAAAAAATTAGATATTCCAATGAGTAAAGACGATTATGATAATATTAATCGTCTAACAAAATATAGTTTAGATGATATTAATTCAATTATTACTGAAAGTGTTATTAGTGCTCATTCACAAAATGGAGTGACACCAAATTATGTTTTAGAATTGGATGAACTTAATGAAAAAAGTTTAGGGTACTTAATGAGTTTTATGATGTATGCGTGTGCATATTCAGCATATCTTTTAGATGTAAATCCTTTTGATCAACCTGGTGTTGAAATTTATAAAAAGGAAATTAAGAAAAAATTATAATGAGGCGATAGCAAATGATAAAAGTTAAAAACTTAAATTTTAGTTATGCTACTAATGATACTAATGTTAGAGAACAAGTTTTAAAAGATGTTTCTTTAGAAATTAAAAAGAATAGTCATACTTGTATTTTAGGCCATAATGGTAGTGGTAAATCAACATTAGCTAAATTATTAGTTGGCCTTGATTTTTGTGAATCGGGCGAAATAGAAATAGATGGAATTAAATTAAATGAAAATAATGTTCATGAAATTAGAGATTTAGTGGGTATTGTTTTTCAAAATCCAGATAATCAATTCATTGGAGCAACTGTTCAAGATGATATTGCATTTGGTTTAGAAAATCATTGTATCCCAACTGAAGATATGCCAAAAATAATTGATGAATTTGCATCTAAAGTTGGAATGAAAGAATATTTAAGCCATGAACCAACAAGGTTATCTGGTGGGCAAAAACAAAGAGTTGCGATTGCTGGTATTTTAGCTATGAATCCTAAAATAATGATTTTTGATGAAGCTACAAGTATGTTAGATCCAGCTGGTGTTATTGAAGTTAATGAAAGCATTGATAATTTAAATATAGGAAAAGATCGTACTATTATTAGTATTACTCACGATATTGATTATGCCTTAAAAACAGATTATGTAATTGTTTTAGATAAAGGAGAAGTATTATTTGAAGGAAAACCAAAGGAAATTTTTAAAAATTCTAAGAAATTAGTAGAAATTGGATTAGATATTCCTTTTGCATTAAAAATTAGTAATAAATTAAAAGAAGATGGAATTAAAATAGATGATTGTTTATCAATAAAGGAGTTGGAACAACAACTATGTCAATTGAAATAAAAAACCTTAAACATATATATGGTAAAAATACTGTATTTGAATATCAAGCATTAAATGGAATTGACTTATCAATTAGTGATTCATCATTTGTTGCGATTATTGGTAAAACTGGTAGTGGTAAATCATCATTAATTCAACATTTGAATGCAATTTTATTACCTGATGAAGGAGAAGTAAAAGTTAATGATTTTGTAATGAGCAATGCTGATCAAAAGACAAGTTATAAACAACTTAGAAAACAAGTTGGATTAGTTTTTCAATTTAGTGAGTATCAACTATTTGAAGAAACAGTTTTAAAAGATGTTATGTTTGGTCCATTAAATTTTGATGTTAGTGAAGAAGAGGCAAAAGAATTAGCAATCAAGTATTTAAAAATGGTTAACTTAGATGAAAGTATTTATGAAAAATCGCCATTTGAATTAAGTGGTGGACAAAAAAGAAGAGTGGCAATTGCTGGGATACTTGCTATGGATCCAAGCATTATTGTACTTGATGAGCCAACTGCAGGATTAGATCCACAAGGAGCAATTGAAGTAATGGAGATATTTTTAGAGTTAAAAAACAAATATCATAAAACACTTATTTTAGTATCTCATGATATGGATTTTGTTTATGAATATGCAGATGAAGTTATTTTGTTAAATAAAGGTCAAGTAGTAGCAAGAGAAGATAAAGTTACCTTTTTTAATCAAGATTATCTAAGTAAATATAGTATTGAAAAGCCAAAAATAATTGATGCTTATGAAAGGTTTACTACAAAAAAAGCAGATGAGTTTATAACTTTTGACAAACTAATTAATGAAATAGAAGGTGAAATAAGAAATGTTAAATAACATTACAATAGGAACATATATGCCATATCGTTCGATTATTCATCGAATGAATCCGCTTGCTAAAATTATTGCCTTAATTATTCTTTTAATTGGTGTTTTTCTAATTAATGATATTAAAGTATATATTGGCAGTATGGTTTTTATTTTTGTTTTAGTAAAAATTGGACAATTATCAGTTTTAACTTTATTAAAACAAATGAAAATATTATATTTTATGTTTATTTTCTTATTTGTTATCAATATTTTTATGTTGAAAACAGGAACAATTGCTTTTAGCTTTTTAGGAATAGATGTTTATACAGAAGCTTTATTTCAAACAGTTATTATATTTTTTAGATTAACATCAATGGTTTTTTTAAGCTCGATTTTAACAATGACTACAAAACCATTAGATTTAACATTAGGTATTGAACAACTATTATCACCAGCTAAAAAGATTGGATTTCCAGCTCATGAAGTAGCAATGATGATCTCAATTGCTTTGCGTTTTATTCCAACTTTAGTAGAAGAAACAAATAAGATAATGATAGCACAAACATCTCGTGGAGTTGATTTTCAATCGAATAAGCTAAGCGTTAAAATAAAAGCCGTAATTGCTTTATTAATACCTTTATTTGTTGCATCATTTAAAAGAGCAGAAGAACTTGCTAATGCAATGGAGGCACGTGGTTATAATCCTAGTGCAAAAAGAACAAGGTTTGTTACATATACATGGAATTATTTAGATAATGGTGCAATGATTGTTTCATTTCTTTATTTAGGGGTAATTGTATGGCTAATGTCTATAAATTAGAGATAAGTTATGATGGAAGTAATTTTATTGGATTTCAAAGACAAAATGAAGGTCGAAGTGTTCAAGCAGAGTTAGAAAAAGTTATTTCAAGATTAAACTCACAAATTCCAATTAAAATTATTGCTTCAGGAAGAACAGATAGTAAAGTTCATGCTTTAAAACAAGTATGTTCATTTAATACAAATAAAGAGTTAAATTTAAATTACTTTACATATGCGCTTAATCAAGCATTACCAAGTGATATTAGATGTAATTTAGTTGAAAAAGTAAGTGATGATTTTCATCCAAGATATCAAGCAACAAAAAAACATTATCGATACTTGATAAATATTGGAGAATATAATGTTTTTGAATATAATTATGTTTATCAATTTAATAGAAATCTTAATCTTGATGCAATGATTGAAGCAGCAAACTTGTTTATTGGCAAGCATGATTTTAGAACATTCTCATCAGCACCAGTTGAACAAAATGCAAATAAAGAAATTTTTTCTATTAACATTACTAAAAAAAATGATATAATAATAATCGATTACTATGGAAGTGGTTTTTTAAGATATATGGTTAGAAAACTAACGATGTTTTTAATAGATATTGGATTAGAAAAAAGAAAGAGTAATGAAATTAAAACATTGCTTGATAAAAAAGATATTAGTGCTTATTCAAAAATTGCCCCTGGACAAGGGTTATATTTAGTTGATGTAAGTTATGATGGTAAAGGAGATAATAATGAAAACGATTAATAAATTTATTTTTAGCTTAATAGGAGTAGTTGCATTAGCTAATCCGCTTTATGCAGCAACTATTGATTCAACATTTAAAAAGGATGTTAATCTAGCAAAGTGTGTTGCTAACAATTTAAATAAGGATGTTAGTGATAATGTTTCAAAATCAGAGTTAAAAAAGCTTGAATATTTATATTGTGATAATATGAAAATAAAAAAGCTTAATGGCATTGAAAAATTAAGTGGATTAAAATATGTTGATTTATCAAAAAATGATATTGTTAAATTAGCTCCATTAACAGATTTAAACTTACATACACTAGATATTAGTTATAATACTAAATTTGATGATTTAAATTTATTATATTATATAAAAACATTAAAAGAATTAAATTTAGATGGTACATTAAATAAAAACTTAATTATTGTAAGTGAATTTAAAGATTTAACAACTCTTTCACTTGCAAATAATAATTTGAAAAAAGCAAATTATGTAGGATTATTAAGAAATTTAGAGAAATTAGATATTTCAAATAATGAATTAACTAATTATTCATTTGTTGATGATTTAAATAATTTGGTAGAACTTGATATTTCTAATAATAAAATTAAAAATGTTATAGTTAAACCCAAAAACTTAAGCGTTTTAAATGCTAGTTTCAATGATATTGAAAAGGTAGATGGTATTTCTAAAAAAGTATACTGGTTAGATTTATCAAACAATAAGTTAAATGATGTTGAGTTTTTAAAAAATAATAGTGTAATTAAATTTTTGGATATAAGTAAAAATAATATTACTAATATTGATGTATTAAATAGTGCATCAAATTTAGAAGTTTTAACTTTAGATTATGATAAAATTGAAAGTTCAAGTAATCATAATGAAAAAGTATTAGGTTTTTATGAAAAAAATAATGGTGATAGA
The DNA here is from genome assembly GCA_029893765.1 of Bacilli bacterium PM5-9. NCBI lineage: Bacteria > Bacillati > Bacillota > Bacilli > Bacilli bacterium PM5-9. The sequence continues at coordinate 49,144 of JARXZD010000007.1, read as the reverse complement.
ATAGAAGTTAATAAAGAAGAAAAAGAATCTCCAAGTGAAAATAAAAGTGATAATAGTTATTTTTATATTATAGCTGGTGGAATTATACTTGTTTTAGGCGCTCTAATTGTTGTTTATGTTAAGCGAGTTAAGGGTAGAACAAGTGATGAAGTAATAGAAGAAATAGTAAAACCAATTGAGGTTGACTTAGATATGGTTGATGTTATTGAGGTTAAAGAGGATACAACACAAACTAAAGATACTAAAGAAATCGAAGAAGTAATAGACGAAAAAGAAGAAATTGTTGAACCAGTTGAAGTAGAAGATGTTAAAGCTGATGCTGTAATTGAGATGTCTGAAATAGTTGAGATAGTTGAAGATGTTAAAGCTGAAAATGAAATTGATGATGTTAAAAAACCTCGAAAACGTCAAGCAAGAGCAAGTAAGAAACGTTCTAAAACTAAGCGTAAACCAGTAAAAAATAATAATAAACGTAAATATGCTAAGCCTACTCGCGTTAGAAAAGTTAATAAACGAGCAAGTAGAGCTAGTAAACTGGTAAAAAGAAGAAAAGTTTCAAGAAAAACTAGTACAAAACGAGATTAATTCTCGTTTTTTCTTTATGAAAAATTAAATATTGACTTTTACTGTTGGTAGTGTATAATAATAAATGGTTAGTCCTTAAGGAAAAATATTGATTTATCAATAAAATAAGAAAAAACCTATTGATTTTGACTAGATAGATATGCTATAATGTACTAGTCAGCGATGCGCCTGTAGCTCAACTGGATAGAGTGCTTGACTACGGATCAAGAGGTTGTGGGTTCGATTCCTGCCGGGCGCGCCATTTAGATATAATACGGGAAGTAGCACAGCTTGGTAGTGCACCTGGTTTGGGACCAGGGGGTCGCAGGTTCGAATCCTGTCTTCCCGACCATTTAAAAAATGGGGCTATAGCTCAGCTGGGAGAGCACCTGCCTTGCACGCAGGGGGTCAGCGGTTCGATCCCGCTTAGCTCCACCATTTATTTAAGTGAAGAACCAACACACAGGGCGGAGTAGCTTAGTTGGCTAGAGCGTTCGGTTCATACCCGAAAGGTCGGGGGTTCAAGTCCCTCCTCCGCTACCAATTAGATTACTAGGACCCATAGCTCAGTTGGTTAGAGCTACTGGCTCATAACCGGTCGGTCGTAGGTTCGAGTCCTACTGGGTCCACCATTTAAACTAAATAGCATTATTATTATCATACGGAGGAATACCCAAGTCTGGCTGAAGGGATCGGTCTTGAAAACCGACAGGGGTGTTAAAGCTCGCGGGGGTTCGAATCCCTCTTCCTCCGCCATTAATTAAATTGAATAGTATTATACATCGCGGGGTGGAGCAGTCTGGTAGCTCGTCGGGCTCATAATCCGAAGGTCGTTGGTTCAAATCCGGCCCCCGCAACCAATTGGTCCAGTGGTGTAGTGGTTAACATGCCGCTCTGTCACAGCGGAGATCGCGGGTTCGAATCCCGTCTGGACCGCCATTGGCTTCGTAGCTCAGTCGGTAGAGCAGAGGATTGAAAATCCTCGTGTCGGCGGTTCGATTCCGTCCGAAGCCACCATTTAAAATTAAAACTGCTTGAAAATTTTTAAGCGGTTTTTTATTTAAGGAGATTTTATGATTATGAATACTTTTAAGAAGGTTATTAAGTACTTAGGTGTTAGTATATTAATTTATTTAGTATTAACCATCTCATTCAAATTAACCATAGATACAGGAGCAGATTTTTTAATAGCATTACTTTCTATGCAACTTATAATACCATTATATTCGATTATATATTTTTCAAAAGTTACATATGATAAAGATTTAAAAATATATATTAAAATATTATTGTGTATTAGTTATATTTTGATATTTAATGAGTATATGCATTTTAGTATAATATTCGAAAGTTTATCAATGTTTATTTTTGCTATATTTCCAGTAATATTAGGAATTGTTTTAGGGTTATTTCTTCGCCATATTGAAAATAAGCAAGACAAGACTATAAACTATAAATATATTTATTTAGCATTAATTTTAGGTGGAATTATTTTTGCAGTATGTTTTTTATATACACTTATATTTTAAAAAATTAAAATTGTAGAAATAAGCGAAATTATTTTTAAAAAATAGTAAATAAAAAACATTTCAATTTAAAATGAATACTGACATTGTTAGTAGCATTTGATTTGAGATGTTTTTATTGTAATATTATAGGTTCATTGCTTCGTTAATTTTTAATTGTTCACTGATAAAAGAAGGAACTTCACTAGGCTTAATATCTAATGTTACAGCAAAGCCATCATATAATCTCTTTTTAGCAGCTTTATAAAGGTTTTCATCAGAAAGACTTAATCGTTTTTTATCTTTATCAAGTTTTTGACGTTGTACCTTTAAAGTTTTAATTAGTTGAATTAGTTTAATTTCTTCTCCATCATCAATAATTTTTTTATAAGCCTCAGTTCTCTTATTAGTATTCTCAATCCAAATTGTTTCGATAGTAGGAATACTTTTTATTAAAGCATGCAATTCATCTAATGAAGGAATATTTTTCATTCTACTAGTTAGATTAGAATTATTAATTGGAATGTATAAAGTTGTTTCACTATCAAATACAGACCTTAAAACATAATAATCAATACATTCATTATTGACTTGTTTTTGTTCAATCGCAACAATTTTGCAGACACCCTTAATTCCATACGAGATAATATCATCAATTTTATACACAATATCTACCCTTTCTTATTTCACTATAATTATACCATTTTATATAACTTTAAGTAAGCGTTATTTAGTTAGTTGCCTTTATTTGTGCTTTTGTGTTATTATATTTTAGTGTGAAAAGGAAGTGTAAGTATGACAAGACAATTAGTTATTTTAGGTTTATGTGTCACTATTTATGTAGTGCTAAGTTTGGCAGTACAACCATTAAGTTTTGGAATGGTTCAATTTAGATTAGGTGAAATGTTAATGGTGTTGCCATTCATAAATAAAAAATATTCAATAAGTTTAATCATTGGATGTTTAATAGTAAATTTGTATAGTCCATTAGGAATTGTGGATATATTATTTGGTACAACTTCAACAGCTTTAATGTGTTTATTTATTTCAAGAGTAAAGAATAATTGGACAATTCCAATTATTGCTGGAGTTTTAACTGGAACAATGATAGGTGCTGAATTATATTTTGTACTTGAAATACCAATGTCACTTACAATAATTATGTTATCTGTTGGAGCAGGAGAAGTAGTGACAGTATCATTAGGAGTTATTATTTTTGATATAATTAAAAAGAAAAATGATTATTTTTATAAATTAATTGAAAATATTTAATGTTTTTAATTTTTTTTGAAAAAAAGATTAAAAAATGTTTAGTATCTATCATAGATTAAAAAATGTTTAGTATCTATCATTTGAGATTTATATTTCTATGTGATATACTTATATAAGAGTAAAAAAAGAAAAAATATGAAAAGTTGGTGGAATATATGAAAATAAAAGATAGAAAAAAGATTATTTCTTATGCAATTGCTTTTTTTATTGCATTACTTTTGTTTAATAGTATAGATATGAGTGCTAAACAAACTAATTTAGTTACTCCACGAAGTGTTAGTTTAATAATAACAGGTGGAAATACTTCAATTAGTGGTGATGTTCATACATTAGAAGATGAAAATGCATCATATAATGTATCAGGAACAAGTACAATCACTGAAAGAATAGAAATAAATAAAAATATGATATTAACTTTGGATAGTGCAAATATAAATGTAGGTGATAGCCAAACAGCTATAACATATGCTCCAGCAATTTCAATTAAAAATAATGCAAATGTTACTTTAATTTTAGTTGGAAGTAGTGAAGTTAAAGGTGGAATAGGTAGTGCTGGTATTTTTGTTGAAGAAGGTTCTTCATTAACAATCAAAGGTGATGGGTCTTTAAAAGCAACTGGTGGAAATACTCATGATACTTTTTTAAGTAATACACCATCAGCTGGTTTAGACTTAATTTTTGCAGCAGGTGCTGGTATAGGTGGTAATGGGACAACATCTCATGATCAAGGTCAAACAGCAATTGCTGGTTCAACAAACAATTTTGGTTCAATCGTAATTGATTCAGGAACAGTAAATGCATTTGGTGGTAGCTTAAAAGATGCAAATATTGGTGCAGGTGCTGGTATAGGATCAGGTGGGGATGCTACTAGATCTGGAAATACAAATGGTAGTATCACAATAAATAACGGTATGGTAAATGCAACTGGTGGTAATCATCTTGATGGTTCAGGTGCAGGTGCAGGAATTGGAGCAGGAGCTTCAACTCAAGCTGGTGAATACAATGAAATTAAAATTTTAATAAATAATGGAACAATCAATGCTCATGGTAATGTAGGTGGAGCAGCAATTGGTGGTGGTTCAGGAACAATTGGTGGTGAAATCACAATCACTGGTGGAGATGTGAATGCGAATAGTAAAGGTAGTGCTACTGAAAATGCTGGTGGTGCTGCAATAGGCGGTGGAGCTAATGCTAGTTCAGGAACGATTGTTATTAGTGGTGGAAAGATAATTGCTAAAGTAGAAAATACTGCTGCTGCTGGAATTGGTGGCGGAACTAATGGTGGTTCAAGAAATATTACAATTAAAGGTAATGCAGATGTTTTAGCTGCAGGTGGTACTGGATTATATAGAAATGATAGAGGTGGAGCAGGAATTGGAACAGGACATGTTTTATATGGAGATAGATATGGTTATATCTCTTCAGGAAATATTTCCTTGTTAAATACTGCTAAAATAAAAGCATATGCAGGTATAAATGCACAAGCTATTGGAATGGGTTCTGGTACAGGTGCGGATACTATAGATAAAAATTTATTAACAATTCAAGACAAAATATCACTTTGGGCTCAAACTCAAACTGCTGGTATACCAGTTCTTGTTGATAAATCTATTAGAGCAAACTCTGAGCTTGTATATCTAAGTTCAAATATTTATTTAACTTTTTCAAGTGATGTAGCAAATACTGCTAAAGGATATTTAAAATCATCTAATACAGGTTTAGAACTTGAAAAAGATTTCCCATATACTTGGAGTAGTGCACCAGAAACATTAAGTATTGAACAAACAATTATTCCAATTTCTAGTCAAGAAAGTTGGATGAATACTCTTGCTTCTTGGGCAACATTATACCCTGTCAAAAATAAAGAAATTAATTATACAGTTACTTATAAATATGTTGGAAGTGTTCCAAAAGCTGCTAAACTTCCTAGTAAAGATATTGTTGCAGAAAATACAAAATATAGTGCTAAAAAACAAAATAGTGTTAGTGGTTATACATTTAAAGGGTGGTATCTTGATAAAGCTTGTACTAAGAAATTTGTTAATGGTACAAAAATAAATAGTAACATTACACTTTATGGTAAGTGGACTCAAGATAATAATAGTTCAAAAAAGAAAAAAATGCCAAATTCAGGATATGATACAACTATATTACTTTATCTTTGTGCTATTGTTGTGGCAAGTTCAGGAGCATTAGTACAATTAAGAAAAAATAGTAACTAATATTTTATAAATTTGAAAAATAATTAAGGCTGAAAACAGCCTTTTTTTATATATAGTTTTTGCTTTTTTTGGTATAATTTATATGAGGTGATTTTCATGGAAAAATTTACAAGTGAAATAATTGAACAAATGAGAAACGAAGAGTGTGATGAAAGATGGGATTATACATTTAATAAGATAAAGGATTATCTTAACATTGATAATCGAGAAATATTTCCAAATGAAAGTGATTTATCTTTATTAGATAACCTTGATAAAGAATTGAATGATCAACCTGATGAAGCAAGTGATATTATTGAACAATTGGCTTTTTTAGGTGAAAAAACGACAACCTTATCTTCATCAGCTCGTTATTTTGGTTTTGTTGTTGGAAGTAGTTTTCCAATTGCTTTGCAAGCACGATTATTAGCTGATACATGGGATCAAAATAGTGCTTTATATTTAATGTCTCCATTAGCAAGCAAAATTGAAGAAATTTGTGAAAAATGGATGATTGATTTGTTACAATTTCCTTCTACATGTGCAATGGGAATTGTTAGTGGTAGTGCAAGTGCAACTATTCTTGCATTGAATGCTGCGTGTTATAAAATAAATAGGGAAGAGCGTTCAAAAATTAAAGTTGTTATTGGTGAACAAGCACATGCAACAGTATTTAAATCGTTAAAAATACTTGGAATAACTAGTAAACAAATGGTATTAGTTCCATGTGATGAAAAAGGTAAGATTAAAGTAGATGAGTTGCCGATACTTGATGATAATACAATAGTTATTTTGCAAGCGGGTAATGTTAATGGTGGTGCTTATGATGATTTTGAAACAATTTGTAAGCTTGCTAATGAAAAAGGGGCATGGATTCATGTTGATGGTGCTTTTGGCTTATATGCTCATTGTTGTGATAATTTAAATCATTTAACTAAAGGCGTTGACTTGGCGAGTTCATGGAGTGTGGACGCTCATAAAACTTTGAATACTCCTTATGATAATGGAATTGTTTTGTGCAAAGATAAAGATATTTATTTAGAATCATTAAAAGCTGAGGGTTCATATTTAGTGGGTTCTAACCATCGAGATGGAATGTCATATACTAATGAGATGTCAAGACGTGCTCGCTCTATTGAGTTGTGGGCTACTTTAAAAGCTTTAGGTAAACAAGGTGTATCTGATTTGGTTTATGAATTAGCGTGTAAAGCTAAATATTTTGCTCTAGAACTTGAAAAAATTGGCTTTGATGTTTTAAATGAAGTGGTTTTCAATCAGGTTGTAGTTTATTTTAAGGATGATGAAACAACTAAAAAAATATTGGAATTAATTAATAATTCTGGAGTTTGTTTTATGTCTAGTGCAACTTGGCAAAATAAGTTTGTAATAAGAATTAGTGTTTCTTCATATAAAACAACTTATACAGATATTGATGAGTGTTTAGAAGTTATAAAAAAAATATGTGGGGATATTAAAAATTAATGAATTAATAAATAATTGATTTTATAAAAATAATTTTATTAGTATGTAGCTTATTTTTAATAAGGGGGATATGTTTGTGGCAATAGTTAATATTAAAAACTTAAAGAAAAACTTTGGTAAAGTTGAAGCGTTAAAAGATGTTTCATTTGAAATAAAGAGTGGTGAAGTTTTTGGATTCATTGGTCCAAATGGTGCTGGAAAATCAACGACAATTAGAATATTGTTAGGCTTGTTAAAAGCTGATGCTGGTCAAGCTGAAATTTTTGGATTAGATACTTGGAAAGATAGTGTTGAAATTCATAATAAAATATCATACGTTCCTGGTGATGTTAATTTATGGCCTAATCTAACAGGTGGTGAAATCATTGATGTTTTTCTTAGCTTAAAAAACCAAAAGCATAATGCTAAAACAGATCAACTTATTGAGGAATTTGCATTAGATACAAGTAAAAAGGCTCGTTCATATTCAAAAGGTAATCGCCAAAAAGTAGCATTGATTGCTGCTTTATCAAGTGATAGTGATTTATACATTTTTGATGAGCCAACATCTGGGTTAGATCCATTAATGGAACAGGTATTTCAAAAGCATATTTTAAAATTAAAAGCTGAAGGTAAAGCAATTCTTTTATCAAGCCATATTTTATCTGAAGTTGAAAAATTATGTGATAAAATTGCAATCATAAAAAATGGAACAATAATAGAAAGTGGTTCATTAGCTCAAATGCGTCATTTAACAAGAATTTCTTTAAATGTAGTTACAAATAAAAAAGTAAGTGACTTAAAAAATTTAATTGGCTTACATTCAGTTGAACAAGACGACACAATATTATCTGTTCAAGTTGATTTAGAATGTTTAGATGGTTTATTAAAGCATCTAAATAATTATGAGATTATTTCATTAAATAGTACACCACCAACATTAGAGGATTTATTTATGAGATATTATGAAACAGATAAGAAGTAGGTGTAATAATGAATAATAAATTTGCTCAAACCAAAAGGTTATTATTATTTTATTTGAAAAAAGATGCAATTAAATTAGTTTTATGGACAATAGCACTAATTGTTTTCAGTGTGGGAATAATTGCATATTTTCCAAGTTTATATCCAACTGTTGAAGATAAAATAGCGATTGCTACAACGATGAATACACCATCAATGATTGCAATGGCAGGTCCTTTATATGGAGATGCTCCATATACAATTGGTGCTTTAGCATCGCAAGAAGTATTTATTTTTGCTGTTATATTAGTTTGTATTATGAATATTAATATTGTTTTAAAAAACACAAGACAACAAGAAGATGAAGGTATGTTAGAAATGATTAATTCATTTTCAGTAGGTCGTTATACAAATATTTTAGCTGTGTTTTTAGAATTGTTATTAGTAAATACTATCTGTGCTTTTATAACAATTGTAGGATTAAATGCTATTAATATTGAAGGAATTGATTATTTAGGAGCATTTGTATATGGTGCAACAACACATCTTGTTGGTTTAGTCTTTGGGTGTTTTACTTTAGTTTTTGTTCAAATTGCAAGTGATTTAAGAAGTGCATCTTTTATTTCATATAGTTTTTTTGGTGGAATGTATTTATTAAGAGCGATTGGTGATATTAGTAATGATAAACTTACATGGTTATCACCATTAGGGTGGGCTATTAAAAGCGAAGTATTTGTTAATAATAAGTTTTTGCCAATAATTATTAGTTCTATTTCCTGTCTATTATTACTTTTATTAGCTTTCTACATAAATAAGAATAGAGATTTGGGTTCTGGTATATTAGTAAATAAAGCTAAAAAAATAAAAACTTCATTTACACTTAAAACTCCTTTAGGTTTTTTCTTTAGATTAGAGCGTTTTTTGATTATTTCGTGGTTAGTGATTATTGTAGTTATTGGTGTTGCTTATGGCTCAATTTTTGGCGAATTAGATTCATTTTTAGATAATGAAACTGTAATTACTATTACTGCACTTCAAGATAATGAAAGTATTGCTAAAGCATTTATTCCGTTATTGACATTAATAAACTCTTTAATGTTAGCAATTCCTTGTGTTTTAATCATCTCTAAACTAGCAAGTGAAGAAAATAATGAAAGAATTGAGCAATTATATGCTTTACCATTATCACGAACTAAAACATTATTAATTCATTTGTTTTTATCAATTAGTACACTTATTATTGGTTTATTGTTTAGTTCAACAAGTATTTGGTTTGTTTCATCGCTTGTTATGGAAAACCCACTTGAACTATCTTTGTTTATTGATGCTGCAATTGCATATTTTCCAGCTGTATTAATTATTATTTCAATAAATATTTTCTTATTAGGATGGTTAAAAAAATTAATTAAAATTATTTGGATATATTTACTTTATGGTTTTATTGTTGTTTATTTTGGTAATTTATTGGATTTACCTGCAATTATAAAAAACCTTTCACCTTTTGGAATAATACCAAGAGTTCCTCTTGAAAGCTTAAATATGAATTTATTTATTTCTATGATTATTATTTCAATAGTTGTTAGTATTATTGGTTTTATTGGATATAAAAAGCGTGATATTTCAAAATAAATGTTGGCAAAATACCAATACTTGATAAATTGTTTGGTTTTAGGTTTATGGTGTTCTTAAAGGAGCAATAGAATCTTTAAAAATTACTAGTCTTTTAACAGTACATTGATAATAATTTTATCAATTATTATTGCTTTAATAATATTAGTTATAATTTTAATATTTTCAATTACTTCAAGAATTAATAAAGTCAACAATGTTAATAAAGTTAGATAGAAAGGCACTTGCCTTTCTTTTAAGGTACATTTGTTAAGCATTGACAAATAAGCATATTATGGTATTATGAACACAGATATTTTACATAAAAGGAGAATGAAAAATGGAATTTGAACCTGGGTCCATTCAGCAGTTAATAGTTATCATTATTTTAGTATTTGTTAATGCCTTCTTTGCTGCTACTGAAATGGCAATTATCTCAGTGAATAAAAATAAGATTAATGTCTTAGCAGAAAAGGGAAATAGACAAGCGATAGCTTTAACTAAAATAATGGGTGATCCTAATAAGTTTCTATCGACAATTCAAGTTGGAATTACTTTAGCTGGATTTTTATCATCAGCTTTTGCTGCTTCTAGCTTATCACAACCATTAGCACAATTATTTACCAATTTAGGAATACCTAGTGCTAATACGATTGCAATAATAATCATAACAATTGTTTTATCATATTTCACACTTGTTTTTGGTGAATTGATTCCAAAAAGAATAGCATTACAAAAAGCAGAGGCGATTGCTCTTGGATCAATTACAATTATCACATTTATTTCAAAAGTAAGTGCGCCATTTGTTAAGATACTATCAATGTCTACTAATTTCTTTATGAGAATTTTTAAAATAGATACTAAAAAAATTGAAGAACAAGTTACAGAAGAAGAGATAAATCAATTATTAGAAATAGGACAAAAGCATGGTTTAATTAACGAAACAGGAAAAGAAATGATTGAAAGTGTTTTCTTGTTTGATGATAAGCTTGCTAAAGAGGTTATGACATCAAGAAAAAATGTTTTCTTTATTGATATTGATGAACCATTTTGTGAATATAGTGATAAATATTTTGATTTAATGTTTTCACGTGTTCCTGTATATAAAGATGAAGTTGATAATGTAGTTGGTATTTTGTATATGAAAGATTTATTACTTAAAGTTCATGAAGTTGGCTTTGATAAAATAGATATTAAAGATATTATTCAAGAACCATACTTTACATCAGAGCGTAAAAATATTGATGTTTTATTTACAGAATTACAAAACAACAAGAAGCATATCGCAATTCTTATTGATGAATATGGTGGTGTTTCTGGTATTGTAACAATGGAAGACTTAGTTGAGGAAATTGTTGGAGAAATCGAAGATGAGTATGATGAATATGATGAAATAGTTAAAGTTAATGAATATACTTATCTAATTAAAGGTTTTGTAACAATCGCTGATTTGAATGAAGTTTTAGATTTAGAGCTTGATGAAAATAATGAAGATTATGATACAGTTGCTGGATTATTAATTGATCAATTAGGTGATTTGCCTGATAATGTTGAAAATAATACAGTTGTTATTGATGATTTAGTTTTCAAACCAGTAGAAATTGTTGATAATACAATTGAAGTGGTAAAATTAATCTTTAAAAAAGAAGAAAATTAGTGCAAGTAATTGCACTTTTTTATTGAGGGGGTCATCTTATTGAAAATATTAGAACAACGTGAACAGCGTGCTTTTTTTCAAAATAAATTACTACAAAATTATCATAAAACTTTAATTGTTATTAAGGCTAATTATCCAAGTGCTAATAAAAATAATTTATTAACTTCTTATTTGACTTGTAAGTTCTTTTATAAATTAAAAAAAGATGTTACGCTAATCAATTATTTTGTAACATCAACAAATGAGGGTTTAATATTTTATTTAATTGTTGATGATAGTATTGAGAATGCTAAGAAGATTGCTATTAATTATGAGAATAGTGAATTAGGAAGATTAGTTGATATTGATGTTTATAGTAAGCAAAAACAATTATCAAGAGCTGATTTAGGTATTGCTTCTCGTAAATGTTTTATTTGTAATGATGATGCAAAGATTTGTGTTAGATCACAAAAACATAGTGTTGAAGAGTTAATTGAATACTTTAATAATATTGTTATTGCAGATATTTTCACTAAAAATGAAGTATATGGTAATTTAGTTTTATATGGTTTAATTAATGAGTTAAATAAGCCGTATGGTTTTGGTTGTGTGGGTATTAATACTAAAGGCTCTCATCAAGATATGGATATGAAAACTTTTTTAAATAGTATTGAAGTTTTATCTAATAAATTTAATGATTTAAATGAAATTGATTTAACATCGTTTTTAGAGTTAAGAGAAATTGGAAAAGTAATTGAAAATGATATGTTTAAAGCTACAATGAATGTTAATACTCATAAAGGAGCTATTTTTAGTTTACTATTAATTTTAGCTGGTTTAAGTACTAGTTTAAATTATGATGAAGTGGTAAGCGAAATCAAAAAATTAACAAGTAATATATTAGATGATTTTAAAAATGATAGTATTGATAAATCATTTGGTATGAAACTTTATCAAGAACATAAAATTACTGGTGTTAGAGGTTATGCTTATAATGGTTATGAAATTTTATTTAATGATTTTGAACCATATTATGAAAGTACAAATAATGATATTTATACTTATTTATATATCATTCATAACTTAGAGGATACAACAATTATTAAAAGAGGTAGTTATGATATTTTAATTGATTTGCAAGATCGTGCGTATAAAGCAATATTGGATATAGATTATGAAAATTTTAATGATTATTGCCTAGAAAATAATTTAAGCTGCGGTGGCAGTGCTGATATGCTTGCGTGTATGTATATTGTGAATTTAGTTAAGAATAATTATGATTTATTTAAAGAAGTGCTTAAATAAATTATGTGGTTAAGGCCACCATATAGCTAATTAATAATAGTGTAAATAAATAAAAATGACAAATTAGACATTAAAAACGACAAATTAAGCAATATGTCTTTTTTTTCTATTGATTTAGTGTATGATATTTGTATGGCTATAGTAAGTTTTGAAAAGTACATATAAATTGATTGGAGGATTAAAATGTTTGATTATATTGAAGTGTTATTGCTTGGTTTAATTGTAATAATAAGTTTAATTTGTATTATATATCTTGCAATAAGTTATTTTAAAACAAAAAAGGATATTAAAGTATTTATTGAAGGAAAATTTAATATATTAATATTTGTTTTTATTTTATATACGATACTTGTGATTTTTAATTTTGTTAGTTTTGTAAAAGTTTATTTTTTACCGTTTAACTAAAAAAAAGAGAACCCTGAGCAAAGGTTCTCTTTTGTAATAACAATCCTAAGTAAATGTATAACTTTTAAATAGAGAGCATTTTCTTTGGAGTTTATAAAATAAAATACCTAGAAACTAGGTATTAAAAAGACATAAAATATATGTCATACCCAGGACTTGTTCAATAAGGTAGGTCTACTGGCTTTGGTTCAACTTATCTAATTCCTTCCCAAATATTAAATATTCAGTGGTTAATATTAGATAATCCCCATTACAGTTGCTGGGACAGCTCTAGCATTTACTAGATTCCCTATTAAGTTTTATAAACACCTTATTAGTTATTACAAAGTTATTTTAACATATTAGATAATTGATGTATATAAAAATAATAATAGGACAATAAAAAAGTTTGCAGTTGCAAACTTTAGTTTTTAATAATATGTTGCTGAGTTAGCTGCTGCAAAAACCATTGTTATGATAAATATAAGCCAAATTAATACAAGAACAGCACAAACTATTAAAATAATATTATATACTTTCTTCAAATCAGATACATCTTTTCCTTGGTTGAATTGGTAATTTCCATATAAAGAAAAAATAAATGGTATCAAACCTAAGAAAAATCCTAATACTAAACCAGGCACACCAAATTGCCAAGGTTTTACTCTATTATCTTCCATAAATAAAACCTCCTCTCTTATTATAATTATTATATCATTTTTTGAAGTAATATTCTATTTTTTTACAAAAGTACAATTTACATATAATTAGATATGTAAATCAATCAAAATATCTAATTATAGAAAGTTAAAAGAGGTCATAATTATATGTATTTAAAACTAATGAGAATAAATTTTGTTTGCTCTTGTAAGCGTTTACAAATTATGCTATATTATAGTAGTATAAAAAAATGATGAGGTGAAAAAATGGCAACTAAATATACGTATTTATTTAATCAAGGTAATAGAAGTATGGTAAATTTACTAGGAGGAAAGGGTGCTAACTTAGCTTATATGGCTAATAAAGGATTACCAGTTCCACCAGGTTTTACAATCACAACTCAAGCTTGTAATGAGTATTATGAAAATGATTGTGCAATCTCAAACGAGCTTCAACAACAAATTGATGAATGCTTAAAAACAATTGAAGAGCTAACAAACAAAGAGTTTGGTGGATTAGATAATCCATTATTAGTTTCAGTTCGTAGTGGTGCTCCAGTAAGTATGCCAGGTATGATGGATACAGTATTAAATTTAGGATTAAATGATGAAACAGTAAAGGTTCTTGCAAAGAAAACTAACAATGAACGTTTTGCATTAGATAGTTATCGTCGTTTTATCCAAATATTCTCTGATGTAGTATTAGAGATTAGTCGTGATATTTTTGAAGATAAATTAAATGAAGTAAAAGCTGAGTTTAACGCTGTTCATGATAATGATTTAACAATTGAAGCTTTAAACAAAGTTATTTTAGGATATAAAGAAATTGTTAAACGTGAACATGGTCATGATTTCTATCAAGATGTTAGAACTCAATTAAAAATGGCTATTGAAGCAGTATTTAAATCTTGGCAAAATGATAGAGCTATTATTTATCGTGATTTACATAGTATTTCTCATAATATTGGTACTGCTGTAAATGTTCAATCAATGGTTTTTGGTAACTTTAGTGATCAATCAGGAACAGGTGTTTTATTTACACGTAATCCAATCACTGGTGATAATGAAATTTTTGGTGAATATTTAATTAATGCACAAGGTGAAGATGTTGTAGCTGGAATTAGAACACCAATGCCTTTAAGTAAATTAAGTGAAGAAATGCCTAAAGTATACGAAGAATTATACGAAATTGTTAAAAAAATGGAAATTAGTTATAAAGATGTTCAAGATGTTGAGTTTACTATTGAAGATGGTAAACTATACTTCTTACAAACAAGATCAGCAAAAAGAACAGCAATGGCTGCCTTAAAAATTGCGATTGATATGTATAATGAAGGAACAATTGATAAAATTACTGCTTTAACAAGAGTTAATCCAGAACAAGTAGAACAATTATTACATCCTTCATTTGATTCAAATGTTATCAAAGATATTCATCCAATTTCAAAAGGATTACCAGCATCTCCTGGTGCTGCTAATGGTCGTATTTATTTCGATGCTAAAACAATTGCACAAAAAGCTGGTGAAGGTGAAGAAACAATTCTTGTTAGACATGAAACAACACCTGATGATATTGAAGGTATGATTCATTGTAAGGCTGTTTTAACTTCAACTGGTGGAATGACATCACATGCTGCTGTTGTTGCACGTGGAATGGGACGTATTTGTATTGTTGGTTGCCAAAATATTGAATTAGATTATAAAACAAGAACAGTAAAAATTGGTGATAAAGTTTATAATGAAGGTGATTGGATTTCAGTTGATGGTTCAACTGGTTCAGTTTACGAAGGTAAAATTGAAACGGAAACAAATGTAGTTCCAGATCAATTTAAAACATTAATGGAATGGGCAGATGAATATGCTTTAATGGAAGTTAGAGCTAATGTTGATAATGCTGCTGATGCTCAAAAAGCATTAGACTTTGGAGCAACTGGAATTGGTCTTTGCCGTACAGAACATATGTTCTTTGGTGAAGATAGAATTAGTGATATGCAACGTATGATTTTAGCAGATGATAAAGAAACAAGAATTGATGCATTAGAAAAATTATATCCATATCAAAAAGATGATTTTAAAGCAATTTATAAAGTTATGAAAGAACTACCTGTAACAATTAGATTACTTGATCCACCTTTACATGAGTTTTTACCTCATACAGATGAAGATGTTAAAAAATTATCAAAACAAATTAATCTTGATGAAAAAACTATTATTGAAAGATCAAAAGCTTTAGAAGAAGTTAACCCAATGTTAGGACATCGTGGTTGTCGTTTAGCAATCACTTACCCTGAAATTTATGCAATGCAAGCTCGTGCAATTATTAAAGCTGCAGTTGAAGTAAATAATGAATTAGGAATTAACATAGTTCCTTATATTAAAATACCATTAGTTATTGGACAAGCTGAATTAGTTAGAATTAGAAAAATGCTTGTTGAAGTAGTTGAAGAAGAAATAGAAGCATTAAATGCTAAATTAGATTATAAAATTGGAATTATGATTGAAACTCCAAGAGCGTGTTTAGTTGCTGAAGAATTAGCTGAGCATAGTGATTTCTTCTCATTTGGAACAAATGATTTAACACAAATGACTTATGGATTCTCTCGTGATGATTTCTCTAAGTTTTCAAATGATTACTTATCTAAAAAAATCTTACCTTATGATCCATTTGCACAATTAGATGATCAAGGTGTTGGTAAATTAGTTCAAATGGCGGTTGAACAAGGAAGAAAAGTTAACCCTAATTTAAAAATTGGTGTTTGTGGAGAACATGGTGGGGAAACAAATTCAGTGTTATTATGCCATAAATATGGTCTTGATTATGTATCTTGTTCACCATATCGTATTTCGCTTGCTAAATTAGTTATTGCTCAAGCAACAGCATTCAAATTATTAAGTGTTAATAATTATTAATAAATATACTAAGAGATTTGATTTTAATCATTTCTCTTTTTTATTTAATTACATATTTTTAAAATGCTTAAATACTTGATAAGTAAAATATTTTAAAAAATAACTATTAATTAAAAATTAACTACTATTTATATCTATACCTTCACTTATTTATAATAAAATTAATATTTTTTATTATAAGTAAATATTTTGTGTAATTCATTTATAATGATTAAATAATTTGATATAATGTTAATTAAGGACGGGTGAAGACATGAAAGATAAAGAATATGCAAAATGGATTGAATCTTATACAATTAATCCTGAAATAAAAGAACAACTTTTTATGATGGATGAAAATGAAAGAGAAGATGCATTTTCAAAGAAATTAGAATTTGGTACAGCAGGCTTGAGAGGTAAGATAGGACCAGGGAGTAATCGCATGAATCATTATGTGGTTGCTAAAACAACTTTAGGTTTGATTGCTTATCTTAAAGATAAATATCCAACTATCTACGAAAGGGGAATAGTTGTAGCCTATGACAATCGTAAATTTTCACAAGAATTTGCTGCATTAGTCGCTAATTTATTTGCTTCACAACAAATAAAAGTATATATTTTTGAGGATATTAGACCAACGCCTCAATTATCATTCATGATAAAGAAATTAAAAAGTTGTGGAGGAATTAATATTACAGCTAGCCATAATCCAAAAGAATATAATGGCTATAAAGTTTATGATGCTTTAGGGTGTCAAATTTTAGGTGACGAAGCAAACAAAATTGTAGAATATATTGATGAAATAAAAAATGAATTAGATATTGATATTGAAAATTTTGATAACAATGATAATTTAATTCAATTTTTAGATGAAAAAGATGATGAAGATTTTATTGATGCAGCTTTAGAGTGCGTAGTAAATAAAGATTTAGATGTTAGAGATACACCAATCTTATATACACCATTACATGGAACTGGTGCTAAAATAATTCCTAAAGTATTAGAGAATGCAAGTTTTAGTCATATTTTCACGTTGAACGCACAAATGAATGCTGATCCAGAATTTACGACATGTCCGCTTCCAAATCCAGAAGATATTAATGCTTATGCATTAGGAATAGAAAAGGCTAATCAATTAAAAATTGATTATGTAATCGCAACAGACCCTGATGCCGATCGTGTTGGAGTATGTGTACGTCGTTTTAATAATGATTTTAAATTATTAAGTGGTAATGAGCTTGGTGCATTATTATTGAAATATATATTAGAAAATCGTCATAAACAAGGATTACTTTTAGAAAATTCTTTGATGATTGATACAATTGTAACAAGTGATTTAGGAAAAGAAATCGCTGCTAAATACGATTTATATAATGTATCTGTTTTGACTGGATTTAAATATATTGGTTCACTAATAAATGAATTTAATGAAACAAAAGAATTTAAGTTTGAATTTGGTTATGAAGAAAGTTTAGGTTTCTTATCAAGCCCTTATATTGCTGATAAGGATGCTGTATCAACTACTTTAATTGTAGTTGAAATGATTAACTATTATAAAAAGTACAATAAAACTTTATTAGATGCTTTAAATGATATTTATGAAGAATTTGGATACTATTTCAATAAACAAATTTCAATCGTACTTGAGCCAAAGCTTTCAAAAAGAAGAATAGAAACAATAATGAATTATTTTAGAAATCCAGAATTAG
Source organism: Bacilli bacterium PM5-9 (assembly GCA_029893765.1). Lineage (NCBI taxonomy): Bacteria > Bacillati > Bacillota > Bacilli > Bacilli bacterium PM5-9. The sequence goes on along the minus strand of JARXZD010000007.1, from coordinate 30,988 downwards.
AAGAAATTCTTGATAGAGAAATTGTTGAGTTAGCTGATTATGAAAAACAAATCCGCTATCGTGATAATGAAGAAATTAAAATCATGTTGCCTCAAGAAAATGCCATTAAAATCATCCTTGATGATGGTTGTTGGATCGCAATTAGACCAAGTGGTACTGAGCCAAAATTAAAATTTTATATTGGCATTAAAGCTCAAACAAGAGATGATGCTAAAAAATATATAAAAGATTTACAAGATTATATTAATCAAACAATAGAAGAATTATTTGTATAAAATTGTTTAGCCCTACGAAAAGGGGAAAGAAATGTTTAATGTAATTTATAATTTTGATGACAAACTTTTTATTCAAAAAGAAGGCGAAGATTTATCAATAAATCATGTAATGGATACATATTTAGATAAACTATGCTTATTAAGTGGAACAACTTTAAAGGGAAGTATTAATGCAAGTAAAAAATTATTGCCTAAAACTAGAAAAGTTCCAATTTATGTAGCATGTATAGATGATTATATAATTCCATTAGCATCTCCATTAAGCAATGATTGTATATGGATTAGTGCTAATAATTATCTTACTTGTTATGAATTGAATAATAAAACTTACATCAAATTTAAAGATCGTTCAATTTATGAAGTTGCTTTTTCAACATTTACAATAAGGATGCAATATAAAAAATATCTTAAATTAGAAAGAGCGAGAAAAGAAATGAAGTATGAGTATATAGTTAGAAAGAATAAATGATAATGTTTAAAAGCATTATCTTTTATTATTTGAGAAAGGAGATCAAATTATGGAAATATTTGCTGGAATTATTATTGTTTTATTGTTTATAATATTAGTGATACAACTTATTCAAATAAAAAATAATAAGAAAAATCAATTAAAAAATATAGAGTTTTTAAAGCAAGAACTAACTTTAAGTTTAAAAGATAGTTTTAATGATGTTAATAATTCTTTAAATGAAAATAACAAAACAATGTTAAAAGAATTAAGTGAGTTTAAAATTGATTTAATTAAATCATATTCACAAGCAAATGAACAACAGTTTAAAAACTTAAATTTATTTAAAGAAAGTTTATTAAAAGAATTAATAAATAATTTTAACAACATTAATGAAGTTTTAGAAAAGAAACTTTTAGAAATAAATAAAGATATGACTAGTCAATTAGATAAAAACTTTAATAAAACAAATACGGCTTTTTCACAAATGATTGAACGTTTAGCTAAAATTGATGAAGCTCAAAAGAAAATAGAAAATTTGTCAACTAATATAGTGTCTTTACAAGATATTTTGAGTGATAAAAAGACAAGAGGGACTTTTGGTGAAGTGCAATTAAATAATATTTTAAAATCAGTTTTTGGTGAAAAACAAGATTATTATAAAATTCAAGCTAAAATGAGTAATGGAACCATTGCAGATGCCTTATTAAATATTCCCGAGCCAGTAGGTTCAATAGCTATAGACTCAAAGTTTCCATTAGAGGGTTATCGAAAAATGTTTGATAATGATATTGATGAAGTAAGTCGTAATCAAGCAAAAAAACAATTTAAAAATGATATAAAGAAACATATTGATGATATTAGTATGAAGTATATAGTTGCTGGACAAACCACAAATAGTGCGATTATGTTTTTACCAGCAGAAGCAGTATTTGCTCAAATAAATGCTAATTTTCAAGATGTAATTGAATATGCTAATACCAAAAAAGTATGGTTGACATCTCCAACTACATTAATGGCTACATTAACTTCAATTCAAGTTATTGTTCAAAATATTGAACAAAGTAAATATGCTAAAATAATACAAGAACATTTATTAAAATTAAATGAGGAATTTACAAGATATGCTAAAAGATGGGATAATCTTTCGAGGCATATTGATAGTGTTAATAGTGATGCAAAAGAGATTCATACTACAACACAGAAAATATCAACTGAGTTTAAAAGAATATCAAGTGTTAAATTTGAGAAGGAAGGTGATTTAATTGAAGAATAGAAAATGGATTAAAATTATTATTTTTACTATTGTTTCTGCTATTGTTCAAGCATTTGCATTAAATAACTTTTATACTAATAGTGGTCTAATGTCAGGAGGATTAACTGGTATTGCCTTGATTGTTAATAAATTAAGTAATGGATTAATACCACTATCAATATTTTTATTTGTTGCTAACATACCTTTAGCACTTCTTGCCTATTTTAATGTGGGTAAAAGGTTTACAATTTTATCGTTTGTCAATGTTGCTCTAACATCATTCTTTTTAGTGGTAATACCACAAATAGTAGTATTAGATGATATTTTGTTAAATGCAATAGTTGGTGGTGTTATTAGTGGTTTAGGTGTTGCTTTAGCCTTAGAAGCAGGAGCAAGTACAGGTGGAACGGATTTCATTGCTTTATTCATGTCAGTAAAAAAACAAAAGGCTGCTGGAAATTATATGTTAATTTTAAATGGAGCAATTGTCATGTCATCAGCAATCTTTTTCACAGTTGAAATAGCTGTATATACATTAATCTCAACTTTTGTTGCCTCAAGGGTTATTGATGCTATTCACGTTCGATATCAAAGGGTAACAGTTTCAATTATTACATCAAAAGGTGATGAAGTTGTTAATTATTTATTAAAAAATGGTATTCATGGTGTAACTGTTTTAGATGCTAAAGGTGGTTATTCAAAAGATGAAAAGTCATTTATATATACAGTTGTCTCTACATATGAGATAAATGATATTGAAGAAGCAGTTTTTGATATTGATGAAAAATCATTTATTAATGTAACATCTTCACAAAAAGTTTTTGGAGATTTTGAACCAGCTAAGTATGATTAGTGTTTATCTCTTTACTATTTTTATTTTTAGGATATAATAAAGGTAATTATAAGTTAAACGAAAGGAATGATTGTAATGAAATATTCAATCAAAGGGAAAAACGTTCAGGTTACAGAGGCAATTGAAAACTACATTGAATCAAGATTAGATTTATTAGACAAATATTTTGTAGTAGATGATAGCACAGTTGCAAAAGTATTAATTAGAGTGTACGATTCAGAACAAAAAATTGAAACTACTATCCCAACAAAATTTGGAATGTTGCGTGCTGAAGCAAGAGATAAAGATTTGTATACAGCAATTGATAGTGTTGTTGAAAAATTAGAAGCTCAAATTAGAAAACAAAAAACTAAATTAAAAGATCGTCGTGCTAAGGAAAAATTAGGTTACGCATTTAACATGGAATTTTTAAAAGAATTAGCTGATGATGAGTTTGAAGAAGATTTAGCAGAAGTTGTTAGAACAAAAGAACTAACACCAGAAGCAAAAGATATTGATACTGCAATCTTAGAAATGGAAATGTTACATCATAGTTTTTATATCTTTAGAGATATTGAAACTGAAAACATTAGCGTCTTATATAAACGTAAAGATGGCGGTTATGGATTAATAGAAACAAATTAATTTGACAGGCATAAGAGATATATGTTATAATCATATATGCGTGGAAAGAAGATTCAATCTCACCTGATAGCTAGTTGGTTATAGGTAAATGTCACATTACTTGTTAAATAAAGTTAATGGATATTGAGTACTCTTTTTACGGAGTACTTTTTTATATATAAAGGAGGGTTTAACATTAGTAAGTATACAGCAAAAACAAACAAGAATGAAGAATTAGTTAATGAAAATATTCGTTTTAAAGAAGTTTTATTAATTGATGATGCTGGTGAACAAGTAGGTGTTGTTAGTAATCAAGAAGCTTTAGATATGGCAATAAATAAAAACTTAGATTTAGTTTGCGTTGCACCTAAAGCAAATCCACCAGTCTGTAAAATTATAGACTATGGAAAATATCGCTTTGAAATTCAAAAGAAAGCAAAAGAAGCTAAGAAAAACCAAAAAGTTCAAGATACTAAAGAAGTACGTTTATCTCCAGTAATTGATAAACATGATATTGATACGAAATTAAAAAATGCTCGTAAATTTATTGAAAAGGGAGATAAAGTAAAGGTTTCAATGCGTTTTAGAGGGCGTCAAATGGCACATACCGATATTGGATTAAGTGTTATGAAACAATTTTTAGAAGGTATTGAAGACATTGTTGTAGTGGAAAAACAACCTAAATTAGAAGGTAATAATTTATTTATGTTTATTGCCCCGAAAAAGAAATAGCATAGGAGGAATATAATTATGCCAAAAATGAAATCACATCGTGGATTAGCTAAACGTGTTCATAAAACTGGATCAGGAAAATTAAAAAGAGGTCGTTCATATACATCACATTTAGCACCAAGAAAAACTGTAAAACAAAGAAGACAACTTAGAAAATCTTCATTAATTTCTAAGAGTGATTATAAAAGAATTAAAACATTACTTGTTAAGTAATTTATAGGAGGATTAAGACATGCCAAGAGTAAAGGGTGGAAACGTCGCAAGAAATAGACGTAAAAAAATATTAAAATTAGCTAAAGGATATTATGGTTCAAAACATACGTTATATCGTACTGCAAATGAACAAGTAATGAAGTCTCTTCAATACTCATTCCGTGATCGTAAACAACGTAAAAGAGATTTTAGAAGATTATGGATTGCTAGAATCAATGCTGCAGCAAGAATGCATGATATCTCATATTCAAGATTAACTTATGGATTAAAATGTGCAGGAATTGACATTAATAGAAAAATGTTATCAGAAATCGCTATTCATGATCCAAAAGGATTTGAACAAATCGTAAATGAAGCGAAAAAAGCAATCGAATCTGGTAAAAAGCCAGTTGAAAAAATTGTAGAAGCTAAACCTGCTAAAAAAGTAGAAGCGAAAAAAGAAACTAAAGTAGCAGAGAAAAAAGAAGTTAAAGAAGAGCCAAAGAAAGAAGCTAAAAAAGAAGTAGCTGCTGATTTAAAATCAATGACAGTTGCTGAGTTAAAAGCTTTAGCAAAAGAACAAGGTAAAACTGGTTATTCTGCACTTAAAAAAGATGAATTAATTAACTTATTATCATAATTATTAAACCAAGATACTTTGTATTTTGGTTTTTTAAAAAGGAGAGATAAAAATGCAATTTGATTTAAATTTATTATGTTCATATCAAGATGAATTAGATAAAAAAATATGTAAAAAACATAATATTTCATCAAAAGATACAGTTACTGAAAGAGTATTAGCTTTTTTAGTTGAATTAGGTGAACTAGCAAACGAAACTAGATGTTTTAAATATTGGTCAATAAAAAAAGCTAGTGGTAAAGAAATAATTCTTGAAGAATATGTTGATGGAATTCACTTTCTAGTTTCATTATCAAATGAATTGAATATGAATTTAATTTTTGATGTTGAAAAAAGTGATGTATCATTAACAGAACAGTTTGTTGATATTTTTTCAGATGCAAAAAATTTAAAAAACAATTTCAATAATGATAATTTAAGTGCTTTATTTATAAAATTTTTAACATTAGGTTTAGGTCTTAGTTTTGATCAAGATGCAATCATTAGCGGATATTTAGAAAAAAATAAAACTAATCATCAAAGACAAGAAGAGAACTATTAATGGAATATTTTAAATATAGAAACTATAATATTGAGTTAAATAAAAAGGCAAAAAATAAAAATATGTATTTCAGGGTAAAATCAGATGCAACTATAACTGTGACTTGCCCTTTTCATATTACAAAAGAAAGTGTTTTAGTATATTTAGATCAATTTATTAATAAAATAGAAAAAAAATATGATATTGACTTGTTGAATAAATTAGATTATCAAAATGGTGGAAGATTTATTTATTTAGGAGAAACTTATATAATTGAATATCATAAAAGTAGTAGAGAAAGTTGCCAATTAAAAGATGATAAGTTATTAGTTTATTTAAAAGATACTAATGAAGTTGATGCGACAAGAGTTATTGATAAATTTATTAAAAATCAAGCTATTAAGATATTTAATGAAAGATTTGAATTGATTGTTGAACAGTTTAAGCATATTGATTTTAAACCAACTTTAAAAGTTAGAAAAATGTCTAGTAAATTTGGAGTGTGTTTTTATAAAAAAGCTAGTATTACATTATCAACTATTTTATTACATTATGATTTTGAATGTATTGATTATGTTATTGTTCATGAATTATCACACTTTATTCAACCAAATCATTCTAAAAAGTTTTACTATTTGATAGAAACATATTTGCCAAATTATAAGAACGCTGAGGCAAAATTAAAAAACATTAAAATATCTTATTAGTATAAGTTATGTTATAAATTGTTTTTAGATAAATTTTATTGTAAAATTATTATATATTTCTTAATGAATGAGGTAGTTATGTGAAAAATAATAAACGAAATTTTTTAATAATTATAGTTATGGCATTTATTGTCATGGTTTTTTCGTTTAAAAATGATTATAATAATATTGTTAAAATGTTTAGTAATGTTAATTATTTATGGTTAGTAATAGCTATGGTAATTATAATTCTATATCATTTATTAGATTCTTATTTTATATATTATTATTGTAAAAAACATAAAAAAGATTATACATTATGGAATGGTGTTCAAATTGAACAAACTGGTACTTTTTTTAGTTCAATAACTCCATTTGCAAGTGGTGGGCAATTTGCTCAAATTATAGTATTTCAAAAGCAAAAAATTAATTCAAAACAAAGTGCAAGCATGTTGATGTTAAGCTTTATTTCGTGGCAAACAGTTTTAGTTACTTTTGGAATTATTGTGTTAATTTTTAACTATTCTAAGATGTTTGCTACATACAATGCTTTATTTAATTTAGTTTTTTTAGGGTTTTTAGTTAATTTTGTAGTAATTATTAGTTTGTTTTTATCAGCATTCTCTAAAAAATTTCATCATTTTATTTTTTCTAAAATAATTCCGTTTTTGGGTAAAATAAAAATAATAAAAAATGTTGAAGAAAAGAAAAAGACAACAGAAGTATGGCTAAATTTATTTAGAGATGAGTTTAATAATTTATTAATTCATCGTGATTTAATGATTAGAAGATTTTTGATTGATACAATCAAAATTATCGTTTTATATTCAATTCCTTTTTTTGCAGCAAAAGCATTAAATTTAGGATTAGATTTTAATCATTTAAAAGAAATAATTATTTTAACAGGTTTTGTCTATATGATTACTGCATTTGTACCTTTACCAGGAGGAGCAGGAGGTACTGAAGGAACATTTGTCTTATTACTTGGGCCAATACTAGGCAGTGCAACTACATCAGTTATGTTGTTGTGGCGTGTCTTAACATATTATTTTCCAATGTTACTAAGCTTTATAGTTTTTGCGAGTATAGATGAAATTAAAAAGTAAAGGAGATTTATATGAGAATAGGAATATTTACAGATACATATACACCCGAAATAAATGGTGTTGCTACATCTGTTCAACAATTAGAAAATGAATTAGTTAAGCATGGTCATGAAGTTTATATTATAACATCATCATCATATCGCAAGATAACACGTAATGATAATGTAATAAGAATGCCAGGAATATCTTTAAAAAAATTATATGGATATCATGTTTCGGGATTTTATTCATGGTTTGGTGCAAGCTATATCAAAAAATTAAACCTTGATTTAATTCATGCACATACTGAATATGGAATTGGTATTTTTGCTCGTATTATAGCTACTGAGTTATCTTTGCCCCTTGTATATACCTATCACACTATGATGGAGGATTATAGCCATTATGTAACAAAAGTAACAGGTGGACATTTTGAAAAACCAGTTAAAAAGTTTCTAGTAGCATCATCAAGAATGTTTGCTGATCGTTGCACTGAGTTAATTGTTCCTTCTCAAAAGACAGCAGATGCTATGTTAAGGTATGGTGTGACAAATAAAATTAATGTTATTCCAACTGGTATTGACTTATCATCATTTTCATCAAACAAATTTAATGATAAGCAATTAGAAGAATTAAGAGAAAAGTATAATATAGATAGTGATGATTTTTTGGTTGTATTTGTTGGAAGACTTGCACCTGAAAAAAGTGTTGATGAAATTATTGAAGCGTTTAATGTGATTAAACAAGAAAATTACAAAAATATTAAATTATTAATTATTGGTGATGGCCCTTCATTTGAAGATATTGAAACAATGATGAATAATTATCAACTAAATGAAATAGTTACTTTAGTAGGAAAAATACCTTATGAAAAAGTACCGATTTATTATCAAATATCTGATGTTTTTGTATCTACTTCAACAACCGAAACACAGGGTTTAACTTTTATTGAGGCGATGGCTAGTCATTTGCCTGTTATTTGTAAATATGATAAAAACTTAGAGGATATTGTTCTAAACGATGAAACTGGATTTTTTATCTCAAATGTTGATGAATTAGCAAGCAAATTAATCGAGCTTTCTAAAGTAGATCAATATGAATATAATAAGTATTGCACAAAAGCAAGAGAAATCGCAAATAATTATTCAAGCACAATTTTCTATGAAAAGGTGATGTTAGTTTATGATAATGCCATCAGAAGCAAAAGAAGGCAAAGCTTTAAAGCTAAAAAAGATCCAAAAAGAAAATAATTTATATAAAGTTTTCTTTGAGGATAATAGTAGTTTTCTTTGTAATGAAAATGATATTTTTGAATATAAATTATATAAAGATGCATTAATAAATAATGAAATTATTGATGAATTAAGAAAACGAAATTCATACTATGAATGTTTGAATGAGGGAATAAAAATTGTAAATACTAAGTTTTATAGCTCAAAGCAAGTAGAAACAAGATTAATAAAAAAGAAATATGATTTGGATAGTATTAATGAAGTTATTGCATATTTAACTAGTGTGAATGCTATAAACGATGACGAGTTTTATAAAAGTTATGTTAGATTTAAAGCAAATCAAGGATATGGTCCAGTTTATATAAAAAATAAATTATATGAATTAGGAATTAATAGAGAAGTAAATTTTTCAACTGAAACACAGTATAAGTTGATAAAAAAACATTTACTCTCAAAAAATAACTTGAAAAACAATAAAAATGTTTTTATAAAAAAATTTAAAAATAAAATGATATTGCAAGGATTTGATTTAAGTATTATTGAGATGGTAATAAATGATAATGAGATTTTAGGAAATGATGAGATAATAAAAAATGATTTCATTAAATTACATACTAAATATCAAAATAAATACGATGAATACCAATTGAAGCAATTTATAAGAAAAAAACTTTTAAGCAAAGGTTATTTACAAAGTGAAATTGATTCAATAATGAAAGAAGGGTTTTAAATGAAAAATATAAATGAGTTTAATGAAGGAGATCACATTAAAGAAACATATTTAGTAGGTAATGTTACTAAAGGTAAAACAAATAATGGTAGTGATTATTTAAGCATTAAATTTCAAGATTCAACAGGCGAAATAGATGCAAAAGTATGGCAAGCCAGTGCTGAACAAATGAAGGAAATAGTTAGTGGTGCTTTTGTTTATATTGAGGCTAATGTTATAAAATATCGAGATTCATTACAATTAAAAGTTGATTCGACTAAAATAATTGCTGAATCTGAAGTAGATGTTTCAAGATTTATTAAGACAGCTCCAGCTGATAAACATGATTTAAGAAATGAATTGCAACAATATATTTATGAAATTGATGATAGAATTATTAATACAGTTGTAACTGAAATTATTAAAAAATATGAAGTGGAACTTATTGAATATCCTGCTGCAGCAAAAATTCATCATGCATTCAATAGTGGTTTGATCTTTCATATAGTTTCGATGTTGAGAATTGCTAAAGCGTTAGTAACATTATATCCAACATTAAACAAAAACTATTTATATGCTGGAGTTATCTTACATGATTTAGGTAAAATTGAAGAGCTTAGTGGAGTTTTGGCAACTGAATATACAACTAAAGGTAAGTTATTAGGTCATATTTCAATTGTCCACTCGCAAATTCAAAAAATAGCTGAAGATATTAATGAACAAGATAGTGAGCAAGTAATGATTTTAGAGCATTTAGTTTTATCTCATCATGGTAAACTAGAGTTTGGTTCACCAATTTTGCCATTAACAAAAGAAGCTGAAATTTTGACATTTATTGACAATATTGATGCAAGAATGGATACTATGGAAAAAGCCTTAGAAAATGTAGAACCTGGTTCATTTACACCAAGATTATTTGCATTAGATAATCGTTCTTTCTATAAACCAAAAAATTAGTAATGTGTTATTTTAGTAAAATTTATTGACTAATAGAAAAAAATTGATATACTAAACTCAATTATAACTCTAATTAGCAATAATTAATATAAATAAAGAAGGGATGATAGATGATGGAAGAATTACGACCTGCAGATCTAATTTTAGCAAGAAGAACTTTATTAAACGATAGTGAAACTTTTGACTTATTAATTCATGAGGATCAATATTATCGTATTGTTATTACAAATTATTTTAAAGAGGGAAAAGTTAAAATAATTACTAATATTGATGATTTTAGTAATGAACCATTATTTGAGTACTCAAGTGATGATGAATTATTAGACTCGCTATTTATTCAAGCTAAATTTATTTTTGAAAGCTTTATAGAACAGGAATATATTATTTTAGAAGAAGATTTCAATGTCGAAGTTAATGTTATTGATATTAGCGATGTATCACGTAATCTAGATGTTGTACGTGATAAACTTACAAAATTTATTAGTGAAAATAAAATTGATGAACGTATTAGTGTTGGTGAAGACTTACTAGATGAAGATAGTTCTTTATTTTTAGAATTAGAAAAAGTAAGTGATGAGTTTAACGATATTTCAGGTACTATTGATGAAATTTTTATTGATGAAGATATCCTTGATGGTATTGCTCAAAAATATTACCGAAATGAAGAATTAAATTAACATTGTGAATTTACAATGTTTTTTTATTTTAGACTTGTACTGTAAAAAATTTTATGGTAAGATAGATGCAAGGCTATGAAGGAGATTTTTTTAGCATACTTAATTTTAGAGAGTCTATGTTGCTGTGAGATAGGCATTAAGTGTTAAAAAGGAACGCTCTGGAGTTTAATAATTGAAACTAAGTAGATTATTGCGGTGGTTACGTTATAACTTTAAGAGCATTTATAAAATTATAAATGAATTAGGATGGTACCGCGAGTTATTTCGTTCCTAGCAGGGTACTTTTTTTATTTTAAGGAGGAAAAAAAGATGATAGAGAAATATGTAGCAGAAAAAGCCTTAGTAAGCGATTTATATGATGAACTATTATATAATGGTGGAAAAGGATTTGAAACATACGATGTAGTTTGTCTAGAAGGTTGGATTAAAACTAATCGTGATAATGGATCAATAGGATTCATTGAGTTAAATGATGGAACATGTTTTAAATCATGTCAATTAGTTTATAACAAAGATGTTGTTAAAAACTATGATGAAGTAAGTAAATTTTTAACTGGATGTGGAATTAGTGTTAAAGGTAAATTAGTATTAACACCTGATGCTAAACAACCATTTGAAATTCAATGTGAGGAAATTTCTTTAGAAGCTCCATGTGATGATACTTATCCACTTCAAAAGAAAAGACACTCATTAGAGTATTTACGTGAAATCCCACATTTAAGACCACGTACGAATACATTTCAAGCTGTAATGAGAATTCGTTCAGTATTATCAATGGCAATTCATGAGTTTTATCAAAGCCAAGGGTTTATTTATGTTCATGCACCAATTATTACAGCAAACGATGCTGAGGGTGCTGGGGAAGCATTTATTGTAACAACAAGAGAAGATGGAGATTATGCTAAAGATTTCTTTGGTAAAAAAGCTTCATTAACAGTATCAGGTCAATTACATGTGGAAGCATATGCTTTAGCATTTAGAGATACTTATACATTTGGTCCAACATTTAGAGCTGAGCCATCAAATACAGCTCGTCATGCTAGTGAGTTCTGGATGATTGAACCTGAAATTTCATTTGCTGATTTAAATGATAATATGGATCTTATTGAAGATATGGTTAGATTCTGTATTGAATATGTATTAAAATTATGTCCAGATGAAATGGCATTTTGTGATCAATTTTTACAAGAAGGAATTATTGAAAGATTACAAAAAGTTGTCGATAGTGAATTTGTAAGAATGCCTTATACTGAAGCTATTGATATTCTTGAAAAATCTGGTGTAGACTTTGAATACCCAGTATCTTGGGGAATGGATTTACAATCTGAACATGAAAGATATATTTGTGAAAAAGTTATTGATGGACCTGTATTTTTAACAGATTATCCAAAAGATATTAAAGCATTCTATATGAGATTAAATGATGATGGTAAAACAGTTGCTGCATGTGATTTATTAGTTCCTGGAATTGGGGAATTAGTTGGAGGTTCACAGCGTGAGGAAAGATATGATGAGTTACTTGAAAGAATGAAAGATATGAATATTCCTGTTGAGGGAATGGAATGGTATCTTGATTTAAGAAAATATGGTGGAGTAAAACACTCTGGATTTGGATTAGGATTTGAAAGATTCTTAATGTATATTACTGGTGTTGCTAACATTAGAGATGTCTTACCATATCCAAGAACACCAAACAACTGTATGTTCTAATTAGTAAAGTATAAACTTCGGTTTATACTTTTTTTGTACAAAGTTTTCTTTTAACAAAAAACAAGTTATAATATAGGTTGGAGTTAGGTGATAAAATGAAAAAAATTGAAGTTTTTATAGCTAGAGTATTAGTATATATAACATACTATCTTACTTTATTGTTGCCAATAAAAAATAATCAAGTTACGATTATTTCTTATTTTAATAATGATTTAGGTTTAGAGTTTTCAAAGTTATCTGACATTTTAATTGCAGATGGCTATATAGTTAAACAAAGTCTTCATAAGTTTAAAAGTAATGCTTTAGGGAAATTATCATATCTTTTTTCTTTTATCTATCAAACATACTTATTTAACACTTCAAAAGTAATAGTCTTAGATGGTAATAATTTTGTTTTTTCAACAATCAATGTAAAAAAAGATGTTAAAACAATACAACTTTGGCATGCAACAGGAGCAATTAAGCAATTTGGTATTAATACATCAAGAAGATATGAAATAAAAGGATATGATAGCTTAATTGTTAGTTCAAGTTTTTTTAAAGAAATATTTGCTAAAGCATTGAATACTGATATAAATAATGTTCATGACTTGGGTGTTTGTAAAACAGACTATCTATTTGATAATAATTTTATTATGGAAAGAAAAAAAGAGTTTTATTTAAAATATCCTGATTTAGTTGGAAAAAAGATTGTTTTGTATGCACCTACATTTCGTGGTGAAGGCATTGAGGATATGAAATTTGATGGAAATATAAATGATTTAGATGCAATGCTAGGAGAAGATTATCAGGTTGCTGTTAAGTTGCATCCACTAATAAAAAGCTATGATTTAGCTAATGTAATGGATTTTACAAATGAAGACCTTTATACTTTATTATGTGTTTCAGAATATGTTATTAGTGATTATTCAGCATTAATTTTCGATGCAGCAATACTAAATAAGAAAATAATTTTATATTTATATGATTTAGATAATTACACAAAAGAAAGAGGATTGTGTTTAAATATTGATGAATTATTGTTACAAAAAAGTTATACAATAGATAACATATATGATATAATAATTGAGAACAATGTTTGTATAAATAATGCAAAATTTATTGAAAAATATTTATCAGCCATTGATGGAAATAGCACAATTAGAATAGCTAACCATATTAAAAAAATTATCAAAGAGGAGAGATAATATGTTAAAGAAGAAGTCAACAAAAGTATTATTAGCAATTTTAACTATATTAATAGTTATATTAGGTGTTTTTGAAGTAAAGAGTTATCTTGATTCAAAAAATAGTCGTAAAGTTGAAAAAGTTACAACAAAACAAATTGGGCCATATATTGTAAATGCTAATCAATCTGAATACCAAAAAGAAGTTGAGCAAGCCCTAATAACTGCTTTAGCAGGTGGTCAAGGAAAAGATATAGTTCCTGAAGTAAGTAAGTATTTTATTTCTGATTATTTTACATTAAAAGATAAATCAAATTATAATAATGTTGGTGGAATGGGATTTGTACTACCAGATGTTCAAGCAAAATTTAAAACAAATGCTGTATCAAGTTATTATCGTGATTTAGCAACTTTCAAAGAAACTTATGGTAAAGATAATTTACCTCAAGTTAAATCAGTAGAAGTTGATAAACCAAAAAAAGTATCTAAAAAGAAAGTAGAACTTGATAAAGATAGTAAAACAGTTATTAAATTTGTTTTTGATGTAAATGTTACTTGGGAATATGAAGAAAATGAAAAGTTAGCTGATATGAAAGTTGTTAATAAAGCTAAGTTAAGATTTGTAGCAACAGAAGATTCTAATTGGTATGTTTATGAGATTGTAGGTGTAGAATAGTGCGTGATTCAAGAATAACAAAACTTGCAAAGCAATTAGTTGAATATTCAATTGAAGTAAAACAAGATGAAGTAGTTAGAATAGTAGCACATGATTTTGAATCAAAACCATTGGTTAAAGAACTTGTTAAAGCTGTTTATGATGCTAAAGGTATTCCTATTGTTGAATTTGTTGATCATGAAGTACAAGCATTAGAATATAAAAATGCAAATGATAAAAGAATAAACTTAGTTGCTAAATGGGAATTAAGTAAAACAGAAGATATGGATGCAATGATTTTAATAAGAGGTAAGTCAAATGAATTTGAACTTGCTAATGTTGATCAATCGATTATGACAAAGACTTCTCAAGCTAATAAAGAGGCTCAAAATATAAGAGTTAATCATAGAAAATGGGTATTATTGAACTACCCAACAAACATGTTTGCCAATAAAGCAAAAATGGCACATGATGATTATGAAGATTTCTTCTATGATGTTATGTTAGTTGACTATAAAAAAATGAGAGAAGATGCTTTTGCCTTAAAGAAATTAATGGATACTACTGATAAAGTTGAAATAAAAGGTAATGGTACAAATTTAACTTTTTCAATAAAAGATATTGGTTCAGTTATTTGTGCAGGGGATCGTAATGTTCCTGATGGTGAAGTATATAGTGCTCCAATAAAAGATAGTATGAATGGAGTTATTCAGTATAATACTGTTACATTTGCCAATGGTATCGAATTTAAAGATGTAAAACTAGAAATAGAAAATGGTAAAATTATTAATGCATCTTCTAGTATTAATAATGATAAAATTAATGATGTATTAAATAGCGATGAAGGAGCTCGTTATTTTGGAGAGTTTGCAATAGGAATTAATCCTAAAATAACAAGCCCAGTCGGTGATATATTATTTGATGAAAAAATATACGGAAGTTTTCATTTAACACCAGGACAATGCTATGATGATTGTTATAATGGAAATCATTCACTTATTCATTGGGATTTAGTTTGTATTCAAACACCTGAATTTGGTGGAGGAGAAATTTATTTCGATGATGTATTAATAAGAAAAGATGGAGAATTTGTCATTGATGAATTAAAAAAATTAAATAAAAACACAAAAAAAGACATAAAATAATGTCTTTTTCTTTTTTAATATGTTCTAGTTGCTGTTGTAGGTTTAACTTTTTTAGCTTTTCCTAGTTTACCTTTTTTATTATATTGTGCCTTTGTTACTTTACTAATAATATAACCATTTTTCTTAACATATGTTACATACTTATAAGCTTTTCCATATTTATTTGATTTAGTTTGACCTTGCTTATTATAAACAAAGTAATTCATTTTTTTAGCAGTACCATTTGCTCTGAAATAAACTCTTTTATACCATTGTTTTTTTCCTGTTTTTCTATATTTAGTGTAAAGTACTCCGTTATTTACACCTTTAGCTGTTTTAGTTTCAATTCTTTTTCTATCAATTCTATTATTAGAATAGTATGTTCTTTCTTCAGTTTTTGTTCTTTTATAATTTTTATTCCAAACAGCATGGTATGTCATTAACCCACGAGTATTAAACTCTTTATAAAAATCACCATTATATGTTGAATTACCAATATAATAATGAACGCTTTGAGCTTTCATCTTATTATTAGAGTGATACGTTCTTGATTCACTAGTATGCTTAGCAATATTTCCTGATGCATTTAATGTGTATACACTACTTGATGTTAGTCTATTTTTTGTATCATAAACTTTATATCCTATTTTTTGATCAAAATCATTATTACCGTAAATTTCTACAGCTCTACTATTATCATCAAACTTTGTTTCTACAGTGTTTACTCTTGCTTTAGTCGGTTCAGTAACTGACATTGATGCACAATTGAAGGCGATAATTGAACCAGCATTTTTACAATTACTTGGGTTATTGAAGAAAGTTATTGTATATGTTGAATATCCTGGGCTACTTTGATAGTTTTTATAGTGTCTCCAAAAATCTCCAACCTTAACAAAGTAACTTCTATATATAGTATCGTATTCAATTTTTTCATAATAACGATCTTTATTTACATCGTTTGTAGTTGCTTTTGGTGTACCAGTTGTTACATTTTCATAATAAAATGTATATCCTGCATATGATGCTGAAACATTATTATCTGAATTTTTATCAATTAAATGTTTCTTTTCAATAGATTCTATTTTTTTATCAAAATCTACATCATTTTTTTCTATTGTAGTTGCATTGACATTCATTCCAAAACTAAATAACAATGCAAATAGAAATATTTTTTTTAAAAATTTCATTTTCTTTTCTCCTTTATTTTTAATAACTTTATTATACATTATTTTTATTGATTTGTGTATGATGTTTTTGTAAAAAATATTTAAAAATAGTAATGTATTTAAAACAATCATTTTTTGTAAATAAAAAACTGCTTAATAAAGCAGTTTAATCAGTATTTTAGAAAGTTCTTGTTTCTTTTGTAATTTTAACTTTTTTAGCTGTTCCTAATTTACCTTTTTTGTTGTATTGTGCTCTTGTAACTTTTGTTACATATTTTCCTTTAATAGTAGAAACATATTTATATGCTTTACCATATTTATTTGATTTAGTTTGCCCTACTTTATTATATTTAATATATACCATTTTAGTCCATTTACCAGCTTTAAAGTAAGCACGTTTATAAGTTATTTTTTTACCATTTGTTCTATAAGTAGTATAATATCCAGCAGTTCTTGTTCCTGCTTTATCACCTTTATAGTTATATACTCTTCTAGTTTTTAATTTTGTAGTAGTACCATGGTATGTTCTATAATCACTTTTGTAAGCATAATCACTTTTTGTGTTGAAAAGGTATTTTACTTTTAAACGAGATTTTGCTTCATTATAGAAAATATTTTGATATCCACCAGCATAATTATTATCAATTAGTCCTTTATATTTGTATACATCATGCATGTAAACTCTACCATTTGAATAGTACTCGATTTCAGTTAAAACTGAACTTTTTGCACTTTGTTTATGAGTTTCAATAACTTGTTTTTTACTATTGTATAAAGCATATGATGTATATTGAGTTGAAGCATTGTTAGCATATTTTAGAACTTCTCTTTCAAGATATGATGAACCATTATATCCAGCATAATAATCTAAAGTACTAACTCTACCGTTTGAACAAGCAAATGATGATACTGAATCTGTAGAGGTACATTTACTTGGATTATAATAGAATGATGCTACTTGAAAAAATCTATATCCTTCATAAGAATAATCATATGTATTTTTGTAATGATACCAATAACCGTTTGCATCCTTTTTGTAATAACTTGTTTCTATACCACCTTCAGAATCTGTTTTGTTAAAACTTACAGATGTTGCACCAGCACTTGGTGTACCAGTAATAGCAAAGTCCCAATCAAGTGATCCAGCATCTATTTTACTTTTTACTGTATTAATTTTTCTTTCTGGCAATTTTTCTGTTGTTGCATCAAAATCGAAATTATCTGCATTAATGCTCATACCTAAAGCGAAAACTGCTACAAAAGAAAATAAAAATAATTTTTTAATTGTTTTCATAATTTGGTCTCCTTTTATTTTTATGATTTAATTATATTATACTGTAGATATAATGTAAATAAATTGTTTGTAAAATTTGAATAAAGCATATACTTCTATTCTCATAAAAAGCACATAATAATTTATTTGCTATTATTATTTTTTGATAAAATATAAATTACTATTACAATAATCAGTAATGTAGTAATAGATGAAAAGAATCCATTATATCCAAAACCATGTCTGAAAAATGATTCACCGATGAAAATATCACCAATAAAAAAGAAAGCGATTATCCTTACTATTAATGATAAAATCATCAATCCAATTATAAAATATAAAATATTTTTAACTAAGTTGGGATTAATTTTTGTTGTTTTAAACCTATTATCAAATTGATTATTTTCATTGTTATGCTCATTGTTTGTTTCATTTTCAAATATTTCTCTATTTTTTTCTTTTGAATTTGATTGAAATGGTGATTTTTTAAATTGTTGATTTTCATTTTTTTCATAAACTTTATCATCATTATCAAATTTCTTTGGCTCATCAACATATTTTTTAATAATCTCATTTGGATTACCAAGTTCATCAATAATTTTTTCAAAAGAGTAATTATTTTCTTTTAAGTCATCAATTTTGTTTGAGTACTCTCTAAGAATACTATAAACGTTTTCAACATTATTTTCTAATAATAATTTTTCTAATTGAGATAAAAATTGTTCTTTGTTATTCATAGCTACGTCTCCTATTATATTCGTTATTTCTTTTTATTACAGATCTTACGTTTTTGTAAACAATAATGTAACTTAGCCACAAGATAACAATCAAAATAATATCAACCATGGCAAATATAAATCCAATCGGTACACTAGCTGAATTAGTTATATCATTATATATTTTACATTTTTTATCTTCACATTTTTTTATTGAAAACTCATTTTTCTCAATATGATTACTATTATCCTTATATGTAGATATATAAGAATTGCAATTTGTTTCTCGACAAATTGTTAAAGTGGTAACAACATTATCATTTTTTATGCTGTGATTAATTGAAGCACTACTATTTAGACCAAAATAGATTGTAAATCCAATCATAATTACTAATGCAAGTGATAAACCAACCTGTACTATATAATAAAAGAATAAAATAATATTCCAAATAATATTTGAACGTTGTCTTTTTGTGCCAAATTTATTTGTAATATCTTCATTACTATTTTTGTATCTATCATTTCTTTTAGATTGTTGGTCAGTATATCCTAATTCATCCATTATTTCCATTGCCAAAATTTCAGGATATCCAAGTTTTTCAATTACAGCATTAAAATCATTATCATTATCAACTAAAATTTCATCAACAATTTGCTCATAATCAGCTAAAATATCATATTTATTAGAAACATCATATTTAGCAATGCCACTTGCTAACCTTGAAATATATTCATTCTTATTCATGTGTATCCTCCTTTTTTGTTTGAGACATGAAATTATCAATTACTTTATTAATTGTAGAATAGTCATCAACTAATTGTTGCATTCTTTCTAGTCCGCTTTTTGTTATTCTATAATATTTTCTAGTTTTATTTGATTTAGATTCTTGCAAATATGAATCAACATAAGTAGTTCTTTCTAATCTTTGTAATACTAAATAGATTGTTCCTTCTTTTACATCCAAAAGATCACCAATTTCTTTTGAAACTTCATATCCATAACAATCTTTCTTTTTTAGCATCATCAAGACACACATTTCTAGACTACCTTTTTTAATTTGAGGATCCATTAGTACAATTTAGTTGGTAAAACAATAGCTAAAACTATATATAAAAGAATAGATGTTCCAAATCCTAAAATTGCACTTAAAGCAAAAGCAACTCTAATTAAGCTAACATCAATATTAAAATACTCAGAAAGTCCATTACATACACCTGCTAACATTTTATTATAGTCTGTTTTATAAAATCTTTTTTCCATTATTAATCATTCCTTTCAATATACCTATCTTAACATAGTATGTAGTGATGAGCAAGTATTTTTCTTTTTATGTTGAAAAAAATACAAAAAATGGTAAAATAAGAACATATTTGAATTGCTTAGGAGGCATTATATTATTATGGCAAAAATATTAGTTATTGAAGATGAGCAGTCATTGCAAACAATCCTTGAATATGATTTATCACAACACAACCATGATGTTGATTTATGTGGTGATGGACAAGAAGGCTTAGAAATGATCAAAGATAATCATTATGACTTAGCAATCATTGATTGGATGGTGCCTAGTTTAAGTGGAATTGATGTAGTACAAAAGGTAAGAGAGTTTAATAAAAAAATTCGTTTAATTCTATTAACAGCAAAAGATGATGAGATGGATATTGTTCGTGGACTTGAAGCAGGGGCAAATGATTATGTAACAAAACCATTTTCACCACGTGAATTATCAGCAAGAATTAGAGGTTTATTGCGTGATGTTGAACACGAGCAACAAGAAGAAGGTGTTGTTCAAGTTACAGCAAGAATAACAATTGATTATCCAAAAAGGGATATTTTTTTAGATGATAAAATAGTTGAATTAACAAAGCTAGAATATGATTTATTTGTATATTTAGTTGAAAATAAAAATACAGTAGTTAGTAGAGAACAAATCATGCAACATATTTGGAGCTATGATTATGAAAGTGAAAATAGAGTTATTGATGTATATATTCACTCAATAAAAAAGAAACTAGATATTGTTACTGAAATTGAAAGTAAAAGAGGTGTTGGTTATATATTTGTTGGGTAATCAGTTAGTCTTTGTAAGTGCGTTAATAATTATTTTTATCTTGTTGTGTGTCTTAATTTTCTGGCTATTAAACATTAAAAATAATCAATTAACAGTTGAAAAAGATGCTGAGCAAAAAATAGAAAGTTATAATAACTTATTTGATGTATTAATTGAAAGCAATACTCATCCAACGATGATAGTTGATTACGATTATAAAATTCGTTTTATTAATACAAATGCAGTAAGTGAATTAGGTGTCGGTGAGCAAAAAATTTTACCAAAAAAGTTTGCATTTATCTATAGTTTTATGGATTCTGATAGTATTCATTCACAAATGGAAGTTAAAATAAATAAAAATCATTATTTAGTAAGTATTTCAAAGTTTAAAACACAAATATTAGAAGGATCATTACTTAATTTTACTAATATAACACAGTTTAAAGAAGCTCAGGAAATTCACAAAACATTTGTTCAAAATGCTAGTCATGAATTAAAAACACCAATATCAGCAATTCAAGGAATATGTGAAATAATATTGGATAATAAAGTTCATGATAAAGAAACATTAAATGATTTTGTTAGTTTAATAAGTAAAGAGAATGAAAGATTAAAAAGTATTATCGCAAGTTTAACTCTACCAAGTGGAGTTCAACCAGTTTATCATCGTTTTTATACGCATGATATGTTAAAAGAAATTGAATTATTTTTTAAAAACTTTAATGAAGATGATGATAGTAAAAAAATAAATTTTGTAACTAAAAATTTAATTGAACATGAAGTTAAACAAGATGAAAAATTGATAACACAAATTCTTATTAATCTTATTGAAAATGCATTTAAATATACAAATGAAGGTAATATTATTGTAAGTGCTTATATGAAAGATAAAAAGATTTGTTTTAGTATTAAAGATACAGGAATTGGAATAGATCCAGAAGATATTAATAGTATTTTCAAAAGATTTTATCGTGTTGATAAGTCACGTTCAAGAGAAACAGGTGGCAGTGGTTTAGGATTAAGTATTGTAAAAGAGTTAGTTGAAGCTTTGGGTGGAAGAATAGAAGTATTAAGTAAAGTTGAAAAAGGAACTGAATTTACTTTATATTTAAAAAATATTGAGTAAATAGATTATGAATATAGATAAAGTTATTATTCAGTTTATTACATGTAATAGAATTGATATTCTAAACCCAGTTTTTATCTCTTTAACTTATTTAGGTGAGTTAATGATAATATGGTTAATTATTACTTTAATATTATTATATAAAAATAAACAATTAAATTTACTGAAAGTATTTATTCCAACTTACTTAATTAGTTTTATAATTAATGATGTAATCATAAAAAATATCATCCAAAGACCACGACCATTTATGGTACATGATTTTATTAAACCATTAGTAGAAATGCCATCATCATATAGTATGCCATCAGGACATAGTGCGAGTTCATTTGTTGCTGCAACACTTTTAGCATATTATTTTCCAAAATATAAAGTATTATTTTATATTTTAGCTTGTTTAATTGCTTTTTCAAGAGTATATGTTGGAGTACATTTTTTTAGTGATGTTGTATTAGGAGCATTAGTTGGATTTATTATTGGAAAAATATCAATCAAAATAGTCAAGAAAAGGACCTAATTATTGGTCCTTTGTTATATCAAAAATAGATAATTGCTTATTATTATAGTCATATTCTTTATAGTTTATGTTAATATTATACTTTTTAATTAATTGATTTAAGGTTTGATAATAATCTTTTTTATAAGCCTTCCTGATTTCTTTATTTGAAAAATATTTATTAATATCATTATAATATGCAGGTAATTCTTTTGAAATAAATGACATAAAATGTTGTTTAACTTGAGATTTTAAATTCAATAGTCCCACAATAACATAGTCAACATTAACCTTATTAGCAAGTCTAAACATCATTTCAATTGATCTTTCATCACAAGTTAAGTAAGGTATTACTGGCATCATGTGTAAACCAATCTGAGCGTTGGTTTTTTCTTTTAATACTTTTAAAGCTTTAAATCTATCAAGGTAACTAGGTACATTAGGCTCAATTAGTTTGTTTAATTCATCGCTTATAGAAGTAATTGTAAAAGCAATAGATACAAAAGTTAGTTTAGATAATTCGTTTATTAAATCAATATCTCTTAAAATTAAAGTTGATTTTGTTGAAATGATAATTGGATTTTCATATTTAATCATCAATTTTAAAACATCTCTCATTATTTCTAACTCTTTTTCAATAGGTTGATAGCTATCACAGACACTACCAAAATTAATTACTTCTTTTTTCCATGCTTTAGACCTTAGTTTTTTTTCCAACTCTTCAACAAAATTTTCTTTAATATAGATTGTTTCAAAAAAATTGTCATCGCCTAAAAACTTATGTGAATATATTGCATAACAATACTGGCAACTATGAAGGCAGCCACGATAAATATTTGCTGAATATTTATATGGATAACGACCAGATGATTTGCTTAAAACAGATTTACATATTATTTTTTTGTATTCCATATTTATCACCAACTAAAATATATTATAACATTATATGCTTATATTGTTATAAGTATTATAATAAATTATCATGCTGCAATAGTAAAAAAAACTACAAAATAATATTTATTAGTAGTTTTTTCGTATATTTAAGTATCTAAAAAATTAAAATTTTATTCTACTATTAGATCATTAATTGCTTTAACGATTATATCTAGCCCTTCTTTAAGTAAAGATCTTGGACATGCAACAGTTATTCTAAAATAACCATCTCCAGAATCTCCAAAAACACGACCGTCTTCAATAAGCACATCATATTTTGTTAGTAGTGCTTCAAATAAAGTTTCGCTATCAATATAACTGCCAAAATTAATCCAAGCTAGAAAAGTTCCTTCTGGTTTTTTATATTTTACTTTAGGTAAATGCTCTTCAAAATATGCTACCAAGAAGTCGAAATTATCTTCAACATAATCCATAACTTCATCAACCCAATATTCACATTTATTATAGGCAGTCTCTGTTAATATCATATCCAAAGGAGGAGCGAATTTAATATAATATTTCCCCTTTGTTTCTTTAGTCCAAGCTTTTCTTAAATCATCATCGTCAATAATTATTTGGGAAATAGGTATTCCTCCAACATTAAATGTTTTTCCTAATGCTAAAGCACTAATAATTTTTTTGTAATTAGTTAGTGTTTTAGTAGGATAGTGAGTTACATTTTTTCTAGTTAAATCGCAATGTAGTTCATCAGAAAATATTAAAACATCATTTTTTTGACAAATATCAATAATTTTTGTTAACTCATCTTTGCTCCAAACTCTTCCTACAGGGTTATGAGGCGAACATAAAATCATCATAGTATTATTTGGGTCTTTAGCTTTGTTTTCTAAATCTATAAAATCAATACTGTAATACCCATCATTATTTATTAAAGTATTATTTACAATTTGCCTTTTTGAACCCTCAATAAGTTCAGAAAAAGGATAAAAAACTGGAGGCTGAATTATGATTCCTTCACCTTGTTTGGTAAAAGCGTTTATAACAAAACCTAATGCAGGCAATACACCAGGTGAATAAAAAATTGAATCCTTATCAATATTCCAATTAAAACGTTTTTTATACCAATTTTGAACAGCTTCAAAATAATTGTCACTTGGCATTGAATGGCCAAAAAAACCATGCTCAACTCTAGATGTTAAAGCATCTATGATTTCATCTGCTACCTTGAATTCCATATCGGAAAGCCAAAGTGGTAGTGCTGTATCTGAGACTCTACTATCCACAAAATTTTTATGGTCCCATTTTACACTATCTGTTTTTTTTCTATTATACTGTTTGTCTAAATTAAGTCTTTTCATGATATCACTCCTTTGTATTTTGTTCATCAAGTATATCATGCAAAAAAACATAAATCATCTTAACTAAATTCTAATTACATGGATGTATAAAGTAGTTTTGTATCGTGAGAGTAGACTTTTATGGCAGTATTAGCTATAATATATATAATAATTTTTTTTATATTATTATATTTACAATTTATAATATTTATATGAAACAAGGTGATAAATTTGGATAATTATTTAGTTGAGTTAGGAATTGCCCTTAGAAGTGCTAGAAAATTGCGTGGATTAACAATTCAAGAGTTAGCAGACAAAATAAATAAAAGTAAAGCTACATTATCTAAATATGAGCGTGGTGAAATAGCAATTGATATTCTTACAATTAATGAACTCTCTATTGCTTTAAAAATAAATGTAGATGAGCTGCTACCAAAAATTAACAGTATAGAACAAAATGATTTATCAACATCTATTTATGGAATTCCATCTTTTTTTAAAGATAACACTAGTTTTTATTCTTATTATTATGATGGAAGAAATAAAAGTATAATTTGTTCAAAAATTTTTGTGAAAAAAAATAGTGATGAAATAATTCAAGTTCAATTATATATGAATATAAAAGATATTAACTTTCCACAAGTATGTGAAAACACATATTATGGGCAGATGACACATTACGATATAATTACAAGAATGGATTTAATAAATAAAGATACGCCTGTAGAAAAAGCATCAATTGCTATTCTGTCTCCATTTACTGAGGATGCTACAAGATGGGGTCTTTGGACAGGACTTTCAACAAGACCAGTAATGCCTGCCTCAATAAAAATGCTATTCACAAAAACCCCTAGAAATATTGATGATAAACTAAAAAAAGAGCTGATAATAACTCAAGAGGATTATAAAAATATTAAACGTTATAATATGTTTACTGTTTTTTAAATCAAAAAAACATTTAAAATAAAATTCTAAAAAAACCATTTTTTTAATGAAACACTAGACAAGGTTTTTTAATTGTGATATTATATGTCTAAATTAATTGAAAGGAAGTGAACAATATGAATAATTTAAATAAATTAAATTCAAATATTATCTGTGTTGTTCGCCGCCGCCGTAACTCTTAATAGGAAATAGAGGTTACGTCTTTTTTGCATACTTTTAATTAGTTTAAAAAAACATAGACAATAAAATCGCTATTTCATTAGGAGTAGCGGTTTTTTTTGTCAATAAAAATTAAAATAAGGAGATAAAGGGTTATGAAAAAATTATTAGGATTAATGTTAGGATTATTAATTGTATTAACAGGTTGTGGTGGAAGTAGTGATGACCAAGGAAAAAAATTAGACCAAATTAAAGAGAATGGAACAATAGTTATTGGTACAAACTCAGGTTATCCTCCATATGAGTTTTACGATACTACTGGTGGTAAAAAAACACTAGCTGGTTATGATATTGATTTAGGAAATGCAATTGGGAAAAAATTAGGAGTTAAAGTTGAATGGAAAGATATGGATTTTGATGCTTTAGTTCCATCGTTAGCTTCTGGGCAAATTGATATTGTTTTAGCAGGAATGGTTGATACAGAAGAAAGAAGAGAAGCAGTAGATTTTACTGAAGCTTATTATAATACGCAAACAGTTGCAGTAGCACCAAAAGAAAAACTTGATAGTTTAAATAGTGCAGATAAGTTAAATGGTAAAAAAATCGTTGTTCAAGTAGGTACAACGCAAGCAGATGCAGCAAGTGGAGTAAAAGGTGCTGAAGTAACAACTTTACCTGGAGTATCGGATACAATTGCTAATTTAACTTCAGGACAATCAGATGTTTTATTTATTGCAGAAGTAAGTGCAAAAAACATAGTTGCTAAATATCCAGACCTTGCTTATTCAGTAGTAGAAGGTATTGATGATAAATTAATGTTTGATGGAGCTTCAATTGCTTTAGAACAAAAACAAAATGCTTTAAAAAGTGAATTAGATGCGTTAATTAAAGAATTAAAAGATAGTGGAGAATTAGATAAAATGTTTAACAAAAATGTTGAACTATTCGATAAAATAAACAAGTAAAAAATAGAAAAGATAGGTGTTATTAATGTTTTTAGCAAAAATTTCAGATTTATATGATTTTTCATTTCTTTTAAATAAAGAAGTGATTATGGATTTCTTATCAGGATTAGGAGTAACGTTATCGATTGCATTAGTAGGAGTTTTAATTGGAGTAACAATTGGATTGTTTATTGCGATTGGTAAATTGTTAGGAAATAAATTTATTAAAGCTTTATGTACTATTTATATTAACTTTGTCAGAGGTACTCCTTTAATAGTGCAACTTTCAATAATATATTATGTTCCACCAACAATTTATAAAGCATTGTGTGATGAAACATTGTATATGAATGCATTTCTAGCAGCAGTAATTGCGATTGGATTAAATAGTGCTGCATATGTTGCAGAAATCTTTAGAGGTGGTATCTTATCTGTTGATAAAGGTCAGTTTGAAGCAGCAAGAAGTTTAGGGTTTAATTATAAAGATACTTTAAAATTAATTATTGTACCACAAGCCATAAAAAATATTTTACCATCACTTGGTAATGAGTTTATTTCAGTTATTAAAGAAACAGCAATCGTTTCAATAATTGGAGCACATGATTTAATGTTCTATGCAAATCAGATGAGAGCTTTAACATATAAACCATTTCCAGCATTATTTATGGCAGCAATAATGTACTTTATTATTGTATATACACTAACTAAATTAGTTAATATGTGGGAAGGGAAGTTAAAAAATGATTAAAATAGAAAAATTAAATAAAAAATTTAATGATAATCTTGTTTTAAAAGATATTGATTTAACAATTAATGAAAATGAAGTAGTTGTAATTATTGGACCCTCAGGAAGTGGTAAATCAACATTGCTTCGTTGTATGAATAAATTAGAAGAAACAACATCAGGAAACATTTTTATTGATGGTGTTAATTTAAACGATAAAAAAACTGATATTAATAAAGTTAGAGAACATATAGGAATGGTATTTCAACAATTTAATTTATTTCCTCATAAAACTGTTTTTGAAAACATTACAATGGCACCAATAACACTAAATGTTTATTCAAAAGAAAAAGCTGAAGAAGTAGCTCTTGATTTATTAGATAAAGTAGGTTTATCTGATAAAGTAGATGCATACCCTACAAGTTTATCTGGTGGACAAAAACAAAGGGTTGCAATCGCAAGATCACTTGCAATGAACCCAACAATTATGCTTTTTGATGAACCAACATCAGCACTTGATCCAGAAATGGTTAGAGAAGTATTAGATGTTATGAAAAGTTTAGCAGGTCAAATGACTTTAGTAATTGTAACTCATGAGATGAACTTTGCTAAAGAAGTAGGGACAAGATTAATTTTCTTAGATGAAGGTGAAATAGTTGAGGATAGAAACCCTAAAGATTTCTTTGAGAATCCTCTCTCTTTAAGAGGTCAAGAGTTTTTAGATAAAATATTATAGAATTGTTAAAGATTGAGAAATCAATCTTTTTTTTCTTATCTATGTTATAATTTACTTGAGGTGAGTGCAATGAGAAATTACTTTTTAAAAACTGAGCGAATTGGCTTTGGAATTTGGTTAGATAGTGATATTGATAACGCTAAAAAGTTATGGTTAAATCCTAATGTAACGAGATATATTAGTGCTAATGGTAAATTTAGTGAAGAAGATGTTAATAAAAGACTTTCACTAGAAATAAGTAATCAAGAGAAATATCAAGTTCAATATTGGCCAATTTTTCTTTTAGAAACAAATGAGTTTATTGGTTGCTGCGGACTACGTCCATACGATTTAGATAATGGTATTTATGAGTTTGGTGTTCATATCATTGATCAATTTTGGAATAGCGGTTATGCAAGTGAGACAGGGTTAAAAGTTATTGATTATGCATTTAATAATTTAAAAGCTAAAAATTTATTTGCTGGTCATAACCCTAAAAATAATGTGTCTAAAAAGATGTTAGAAAAACTAGGTTTTAAATATTTCAAAGATGAATACTATGAACCAACTGGATTAAACCATCCATCATATTTATTGAAATAGGAGTGATTGTATGAAAAAACTTGTTTTAAAAACAATTGCTTTACATACACAAGGAGAATATAAATGGATTCCATCAAGTTTAGCATTTTATTTGTTCATCTCATTTATTCCTTTATTATTTTCAATACTTTTAATAGCAATCAAGTACACAAATATTGATATAAACACATTAGCACATGTTGTTGATATTAATGCTTTTGAATCCTTAATTACCAACTTGATTACACATATAAAAGGAAATTTTGGAAATATGAGTTTAGTTGCTTTAATTGCGATTTTACTATATACATTATTTATTGCTAGTAATGGTATTACAGGAATAATCTATGCAAGTAATGCTTTTTTTGGATTTGAAAAAATTTCTATTGTTCGAAATAAACTATTATCATTTTTAGTAATAATAATAATTTTATCAATAGTTATTTTAATGTTGTTCTTTGTTAGTTTTATTCCATCATTATTTAAAATTTTCAGGATACAATCAAGTTATTTAACAACTTTATTTGCGATTGTACCAATTCTATATTTAATTATTCATATACTTTATTTTATTATTAGTGATTTTCGTTTAAGAACAAAAGATATTTATAAAGGCGCTTTATTTACTACTTTTTCAATAACTTTGTTATTAGTTTTTTCAAGTATAATTTTTAGTGGTTCAACAACTTCAATTATCTATGGTTCACTAGCAATTTTGATAT
Source organism: Bacilli bacterium PM5-9 (assembly GCA_029893765.1). Taxonomy (NCBI): domain Bacteria; kingdom Bacillati; phylum Bacillota; class Bacilli; species Bacilli bacterium PM5-9. The sequence continues at coordinate 1,619 of JARXZD010000007.1, read as the reverse complement.
TAATAGGACATTTCTTTTTATATGTTGGTTATTGCATATATATTGGACTTGCTATAAATGTCGCAAACTATCAATTGCAAAACAATATTTAACTTAATAGGAACTAAGTCAGTCAAAAGACTGTTTTTTCTTGACAATATTAAGTTGGTTGATTACAATAGAGTTAACTTGGTTAACTGTAAGAGGTGATTATATGGAAAGAGTTATTCGGGGTGCAAAGGCAATATCGTTATTAACGCGTTTAAAAAATAAGATAGATACAAATTTGAAACTACCTATTAGAAATAGTGAAATGGGACTTTTAATATTAATAGTAACAAATAAGGAAAAAATTTCATCAGTTGATGCTGCTAATTTTTTAAATGTATCTAAACCTATGATTGCAAAAATAGTTAATTCATTGCAAAAAAAAGATTATATTTATAAAGAAATCATGGAAAATGATAGGCATAAAATGGCATTAATTCCAACAAGAAAAGGTAAAAAATTAGTCGAAAAAGCTTATGATGAATATCATAAAACAATGTTTTTATTACAAAATAAAATGGGCGATGAAGATTATTTAAAACTAGTTTCAATGATTGAAAAAGCAAATTTAATTTTAATGGAGGAAATAGAAAATGAATAAAGTAATGGTAACGGGTGCATTAGGGAATGTTGGTGGTTATGTTGCAAAATATTTAATTCAAAATAACCAGGAAGTAGTGGTAGCTGATATAGATGAAAAAGCATTAAAAGAAAAATATGGTGATAATGCTAAAGTAGTAAAGTTTGATTTTACTGATTCAAATACTTTTCCTTTGGCACTTGATGATGTTGATAGAGTATTTATTATGCGACCACCACATTTAGGTAAACCAGAGGATTTACAACCTTTTATAGATACTTTAAAACAAAAAGGTAATATGAAACTTATAAGTTTTTTATCTTTAATTGGAGTTGAAAACAATCCTGTGCCACCACATCATAAGATTGAAAAGTATATTGAAAAATCAGGATTACCTTATTGTCATATTCGTCCTAGTTTTTTCATGCAAAATATTAGTGGAATTCATGCCTTTGAAATTAAGCATTTTAATCGTATTGTTGTTCCAGTAAAACAAGCTTTAACTAGTTTTATTGATGCTGAAGATATTGGTGAGATTAGTGCAAAGGTACTTTCAAATCCTGAAGAACATCAAAATAAAGGTTATTCGATAACTGGACCAGAGGCAATTGATTATTACTTGGTTGCAGAAATTCTTTCTGAAGAACTTAATAGAAAAATTGAATATGCAAATCCTAAGCCAAGACTTGCTAAAAAGTATTGGATTGATATTCGTGGCCTTGATAAAGAATATTCTAATGTTATGGGAATGTTGTATATGATGACACGTTTGGGAACTGCAAAAAAAGTAACTTCAGTGTTTGAAGAAATTATGGAAAAGAAGCCACAAACATTTAGAAGTTTTGTTAAAAAAAATCTAGATGCTTTTAAATTTGAAGAATAGCTCTTAATATTAAATACCATAAAAATCTTAAACCTGTCAATAACTTTCGAAAATGTCTCAGATTTTTAAAATCATGAGCATTTTTTTAATACTCCAAATTGTTTACAATACTATATTCTAAATCAGTAT
>JARXZD010000006.1 GCA_029893765.1 Bacilli bacterium PM5-9 | reverse complement strand
AAACCTGAAATGGATTTTCCATCTTTTTGGTATGTGCCAACCACACGATATTTTAAATACCACTTTATATGACCCACACACTATTTTACATTACTATTATTGACAAAGCTCCCTTTTAAATCGTTGTTGTTGAAGGAAGAATACTTCGATATAATACATCATCTTCTAAATCTTCTTCAACAGGATATAAATCCTTGAAAATTTCTGAATTATCATTAATTCCAGTACCAGCTGGAATTAATTTACCAATAATAACATTCTCTTTTAGTCCAATTAACTCATCTGTTTTACCTTTAATTGCAGCATCAGTTAAGACTTTTGTTGTCTCTTGGAATGATGCAGCAGATAAGAATGATTCTGTTTCAAGAGATGCTTTAGTAATTCCTAATAATGTTGGAGTTGCTACCGCAGGATTTTTACCATCTAATAACACTTGTTTATTAATTTCAGTAAATTCATTAACACTTACTAATGTCCCTGGTAATAATCCAGTGTGCCCACCATCAACAATTCTAAGTTTTCTTAACATTTGTCTTATCATTACTTCAATATGCTTATCAGCAATCTCAATACCTTGTAAACGATATACTTTTTGAACTTCCTTCAAAATATAATTTTGAACTTGTCTTACTCCAGTATAATTTAATAATCTTTTTGGATTAACAATACCTTCTGTTATTTTTCCACCAGCTTTAACACTATCACCAATTGAAACTCTTAATACAGCTCCATAAGGTGTAACATATTCTTTTGGCATTTTTTCTAATGGATTATTAATTTTTACAATATATCTACCATTTAATTCTTGGATATCTTCAACAGTACCATCAATTTCAGAGATGTTTGCTTCAATTTTTGGAGCTCTAGCCTCAAATAATTGAGCGATACGAGGCAACCCTTGTGTGATATCATCATCAGTTGCTACCCCACCAGTATGGAATGTACGCATCGTTAACTGTGTTCCTGGCTCACCAATAGATTGAGCAGCCATAATTCCCACAGATTCACCTACATCAACTTCAACACCAGTAGCTAAATTACGACCATAACATTTTTTACAAACACCATTTTTAGTTTTACAACCAAAAATTGATCTGATTTCAACTTCTTCAATTCCTGCATCAATAATTTCTTTTGCACTATCTTCACTAATTAAATCATTAGCTCTAACAATTAAATTATTTGTTTTTGGATGTAAGATATCATTTTTAGAATATCTTCCAACTAAACGATCATATAATGGTTCAATTACAGTATTTGCTTTAACATCAACGATTGTTTTTACAACAAAACCAGTATCTGTATGACAATCTTCTTCTTGAACAATAACATCTTGTGCAACATCAACTAAACGTCTTGTTAAATAACCAGAGTTGGCTGTTTTAAGCGCTGTATCGGCTAACCCTTTACGAGCCCCATGTGTTGAGGTAAAGAACTCAGACACTGTTAAACCTTCTCTAAACGAGTGTTTTACAGGGATTTCAATTGTTTCACCATTTGGTTTAGCCATTAATCCACGCATTCCAGATAACTGAACGAAGTTGGAAATATTTCCCCTCGCTCCAGAATCCATCATCATGTTTATAGGATTATCTTCATCAAGAATACCAGATAAATCATTTTCAACTTGTTTCCTTACTTCTGTCCAAATTTCAATAATTTTTAAATGACGTTCTAATTCAGTAATTAATCCTTTTTGATACCATTTTTCAACTTTTGGAATTAATCTTGTTTCTGCATCACTAATTAAGTCATTTTTTGTTTCACTAACTTCAATGTCGGCAATCGAAACTGTAACCCCAGCTTTTGTCGAATATACAAAACCTAAATCTTTCATTTCATCAAGCATTCTTGATGTTTCAAATGTTTTAAAACGTTTAAATACTTCCGAAATAATTTGTCCTAAATATTTCTTCTTAAACGGTTCATTTTTAGGCATATCTTTAATAATAGCTCTAATGTCTTGACCCTTTTCAATAAAATATTTACTAGGAGTTTCTTCAAGATTATCAAGAGTTTGTTCATTTAAATAAGGGAATGAAACATCAAAAATTTCATTGAAAATTAATTTACCAAGAGTAGTAACTAAATATGAATCGTTTTGTTTTTTAGAAAAACAAGTTTTCTTTAATGAACTAGCCTTAATAGCAATTCTACTATGTAATTCAATTACACCATTTTCATGTGCCATGATAGCTTCATTAATATTTTTATATACATTACCCTCACCATCAGCACCAATTTTTTCCATTGTTAAATAATAATTACCTAAAACCATATCTTGAGATGGTGTAACGATTGGTTTACCATCTTTTGGTCCAAGAATATTATTAGAACCAATCATCATTTTTGATGCCTCTGCTCTAGCCTCTAAACTCAAAGGAATATGAACAGCCATTTGGTCCCCATCAAAGTCCGCATTGAATGCAGGTGTAACTAATGGGTGTAATCTTATAGCACGCCCTTCAACTAATTTAGGTTCAAAAGCTTGAATACCTAATCTATGTAATGTTGGAGCACGATTTAATAAAACTGGGTGATTTTTAATAATTTTTTCAACAACAGCCCAAACTACTTCATCCATTTTCTCAATTAATTTCTCAGCTGATTTAATGTTTGAAGCAATACCTTGAGAAACTAATTCTTCAATTACAAATGGTTTAAATAATTCTAAAGCCATTTCTTTTGGTAATCCACATTGATACATTTTTAAATCTGGACCAACAGCGATAACTGAACGTCCTGAATAGTCAACACGCTTACCAAGTAAGTTTTGTCTAAAACGACCTTGCTTACCTTTTAAAGTATGTGATAAAGATTTAAGTGGTCTTCCACCTGCACCAGTAATTGGTTTAGATCTTTTACCATTATCAATTAAAGCATCAACTGCTTCTTGTAACATTCTTTTTTCATTTTGAACAATGATTGCTGGTGGTGTTGTCATTTCTAATAGTTTTTTAAGACGATTGTTTCTTGTAATAACACGACGATACAAATCATTTAAATCACTAGTAGCAAAACGCCCACCATCTAATTGTAACATTGGTCTTAAATCAGGAGGAATAACTGGTAAAACATCCATAATCATCCACTCTGGTTTATTATTTGAACTAATGAAAGCATCTAGTGTTTCTAGTTTTTTCATTAACCTTGCTCTTTGTTGTCCACCTTGAGACTCTTTTAATTCTTTTCTTACTTGTTCAATTTCTTCTTCTAAATTAATATTAGCAAGTAATTTTTTAATTGCTTCTGCACCAGATTGTGCAACAAAACGATCACCATACTCTTGTTTATATTCACGATAATCGCGTTCAGATAATACTTGTTTATTTTGTAAAGGCGTATCACCTGCATCAATTACAATATAAGATACAAAGTAAATAACTTCTTCAAGTTTCTTTGGTTTAACATCTAAAACTAGTCCCATTTTTGATGGAATTCCTTTTAAATACCAAATATGAGCAACTGAAGCAGCTAATTTAATATGCCCCATACGTTCACGACGAACACTAGATTTTGTGATTTCAACACCACAACGATCACATATTACGCCTTTAAAACGAACTTTTTTATATTTACCACAATAACATTCCCAGTCTTTATTAGGACCAAAAATCTTTTCACAAAATAAACCATCTTTTTCAGGTTTTTGTGAACGATAATTGATTGTTTCTGGTTTAGTAACTTCACCATAAGACCAATCAAGAATTTTTTCTGGAGATGCCAAGCCTACTTGTATTGCACTAAATTGATTTACATCCATGCTTAATTCCTCCTTCTTATATTAAATCTTTCATATCAAGATCATCATCAATAACTAAATCATCGTCGATTATCTCATCATCTTCAACAAGCAGTAAATCTTCTATTTCATCTTTTTCTAATACTGCTTCTTCATCAGGTTCATCAACTAATTTAGTTTCATCATTCATAATTGATCTAAAACTTTGTTCAAACTGAGAATCAAGTTTACTTTGTTCTTTCATATCAATTTCTTTATGATCTTCATCTAACATTTTCACATCAATCGCTAATGATTGAAGTTCTTTTTGAAGTACTCTGAATGATTCAGGAATACCTGGTTCTGGAATCTTTTTATTCTTAACGATTGCTTCGTATGTTTTAACACGACCAATAACATCATCAGATTTTACTGTTAAGATTTCTTGTAATGTATGTGCTGCACCATATGCTTCAAGTGCCCATACTTCCATCTCACCAAATCTTTGTCCACCATTTTGTGCTTTTCCACCTAATGGTTGTTGTGTTACAAGTGAATATGGACCAACTGAACGAGCATGTAATTTATCATCAACCATGTGGGCTAATTTAATCATATACATAACACCAACTGAAATTTTTTCATCAAATTTCTTACCTGTTTGTCCATCATATAATTCAACTTTACCATCATCAGCCATGCCCGCTTCTTTCATAACTTCTTGTAAATCTTCTTCTTCAACTCCATCAAATACTGGTGTTGCGATTTTACAATTTAACATTTTAGCAGCCATACCAAGATGTAATTCCATAATTTGTCCAATATTCATACGAGAAGGCACTCCAAGTGGATTAAGCATAATATCAACTGGTGTTCCATCAGGTAAATATGGCATATCTTCTACTGGTAATATTTTAGAAATAACCCCTTTATTACCATGGCGTCCAGCCATTTTATCCCCTTCAGAAATTTTACGTTTTTGAACAACATATACACGTACAACTTCATTTACTGCAGGAGGTAATTCAGCAGCATTTTCTTTATTAAAACGTTTAACATCTAAAATTATACCTGCTCCACCATGAGGAACTCTTAATGAATTATCTTTAACTTCTCTTGATTTTTCACCAAAAATAGCAAGTAATAATTTTTCTTCTGCACTTAATTCAGAATGTCCTTTAGGAGTAACCTTACCTACAAGAATATCTCCTTCTTTTACTTCAGCACCAATTCTAATAATACCATCAATATCTAAATCTTTACGTGCATCATCACTAATATTAGGAATATCCCTAGTAATTTCTTCAGGACCTAATTTAGTATCACGACATTCAATTGTATATTCTTCAATATGAATTGAAGTATATACATCTTCTTTTACTAATCTTTCTGACATAATAATAGCATCTTCATAGTTATAACCATTCCATGTCATGAAAGCAACAACAATATTTTGACCAAGAGCTAATTCTCCTTGATCCATTGCTGGACCATTAGCAAGAATTTGACCACGTTTAACTTCATCACCAACATTAACTACAGGTGTCTGATTAAAACATGTCCCCTGGTTAGAGATTGTAAATTTATCTAAAATATAATTCATTTCCCCAACTTTTGTTTTTACCTTAATACTTTTCGCATCAAGATATGTTACTTCACCATCTTCTTCACAGATTAGAGCAACACCACTATCTTTTGCGATTGTGTGTTCCATACCTGTTCCAACAATTGGAGCTGTTGGTTTAATTAATGGCACAGCTTGACGTTGCATGTTGGCACCCATTAAAGCACGGTTAGCATCATCATTCTCTAAGAAAGGAATACATGAAGTTGCAACCGAAACGATTTGTTTTGGACTTACATCAACATAATCAATCAATTCACGTTTTTCCATTTTGTTTTCACCACGGAAACGTGTAACAACTGTATCATCAACAATATTATTATCTTTATCTAAATTAATATTTGCTTGAGCAATTGCATAACTATATTCTTCATCAGCAGTTAAATAATGAATTTCATCAGTAACTTTATTGTTTACTACTTTACGATATGGCGTTTCAATGAACCCATATTCGTTGATTTTAGCATACGTAGCCAAAGAGTTAATTAATCCAATGTTTGGTCCCTCAGGAGTTTCAATTGGACACATACGACCATAATGAGAGAAATGGACATCCCTTACTTCCATTCCAGCACGATCACGAGCTAAACCACCAGGTCCTAATGCCGATAGACGTCTTTTATGAGTTAACTCAGCTAATGGATTTGTTTGATCCATAAATTGAGATAATTGTGAACTAGCAAAGAATTCTTTAATTGAAGCTGTTAAAGGACGATTGTTTGTTAACTTTTTAGGTGTTGCTTCAGCAATTTCAATAGTTGACATTTTATCTTTGACAACTCTTTCCATTCTTGATAAACCAATTCTAAATTGATTTTGAATCAACTCTCCAACAGATTTAATTCTTCTGTTTCCTAAATGATCTATATCATCTTCTTCACCAATATCATCACTATAACTTAATAAATATGAAACAGTAGCTAAAATATCTGAAATTGTTACAAATTTTTGTGTTAAATGAATATCTGTACCAATTAAATTAATAACTCTTGTTTTCTTATCATCTGCATATACAGCAACTTTTTGAACAATAGTTGGTGTACTTTTTGTTTCATCATCACGGTATAATTCTAAATTTGTTTTAACTTCAAAAGTATTAGCTCCATCATCCATTGCAGGTCTAATTTCTTTTAAAATATCTTTAGTAATGAAAGTATTTTTCTTACAAATAACTTTACCATTTTTATCTTTAATATCTTCAGCAATCGTTCTTTCAAATAAACGATCCATAACATTTAATTTTTTAGATAATTTAAAACGACCAGATTTTGTTAAATCATAACGTTTATTATCAAAGAATTTTGCCGCAAGTAAGCTAACTGCTCCTTCTAAAGTTGCAGGCTCACCTGGTTTTAATTTCTCATAAATTTCAATTAATGCTAAAGCAGTTTTTATTTCTCCTGCTAAAACTTTAATTGTAAAATTATCTTTATATTTTTTTGCTAAAGTAGCACTAACATCAAATAAATCAGTATATTTATTTTCACCTAAAATAAAGTCTAAATTTACAAGTTGTTTTTGTAAATCTTCAGATAAATTAACTTCTTTATTTTTAATTAAACTTGCTAGCTTTTCTTCAAAATATACAGTAACAAGCAATTGAACATTATCGCTTGCTTTGATAGTTTTTCCATCTTTTAATTGTTTCATTAATTCAAGAAGTTCTTTTCTTAAATCATCAACATCTTTTCTTTTTAAAACATTAGAAATTTCAATAAAACGATTTTCTAAAACATTTAAAATAATTCTTAAATTTTTATCATTAATAAATTTAAAAGCTTGTAAACTAACAATATTTATTAATTGTTGAAGTGGTAATAATTCAACTTCTCCTTCTTCAGTTAACTCTTTATATAATTCAACTAATTTTTCATTATCAGAATTAAAATAAAATGCTTGTAACAATGATAATCCATCGTTAACAAAGTTTTCTTTATCTTCTCTTTCAGGATATAATCTATCAATTAATTCAATATAGCCACGATCAATTTGGTCGATTGTATCTTTATCATTAATCGTATTTTCAAGAATTTTAAAGTCACCGAAAAATGATAATGTTTCTTCATTATCTGTTAAACCTAAAGCACGTAACAAGATAGTTATTGGCATTTTTTTAGTTCTGTCTATACGAACATTTGCAAATAATTCATCTTCTTTGCTTTTGTTTTTATACAAACTCGTTTCAATTTCTAGCCATGTTCCACGAGATGGAATCAAACTTGCTAGATAATTTACTTTTCCATTTTCTACTTCTTTTTTAAAATAAGCTCCTGGTGATCTTACTAATTGAGATACAATAGCACGTTCAGCACCATTAATAATAAATGTTCCACTAGGTGTCATTAATGGGAAGTCACCCATAAATACCTCTTGTTCATTTATTTCACCTGTTTCATTGTTTTGTAACCTTAATGTTACAATTAGCGGTGCTGCATATGTTGCATCACGCTCTTTACACTCTCGAGTAGAATATTTAGGTTGTTCAAACTTATAATCTACAAACTCTAAAAGTAAATTACTATTGTGGTTTTTAATTGGATATATATCACTAAAAACCTCTCTAATTCCCTCTTTAATAAACCAATCAAATGATGAAGTTTGAATTTCAACAAGTGGTGGTAATTCAAGAGAACTGTGAATTCGCGAGTAATTTCTTCTCTCTACTAGCTTTCCAAAATTTTCGATTTGGTATGCCACAAAATCACCTCATTATATTTTTTTCCACTATGAAAATACATAGCATTAGACAGTATACTATATTATCATATTTTTAGACATTAGTCAACCAGTTAAATTTTAATATACACAATAAAATACACATAAAATTAAAAAAAGCTTAAAAAGCTTTATAAGTAAATATTCTTTTTTATTTTGATAATATATAACGATTTCTTTTTTGATACAACTTCAACATTATTTGATAATGTTTTCAAATAATCAATAGTTGATTTTGCTCCGTGTTTTTTATGAATAACAATGTAAAAACTTCCATTATCAGTTAAATGTTCAAGTGCTTGCTGATACATTTGATAAACTTTTTCTTTTCCAGCATGAATTGGCGGATTTAAAGTGATTAAATCAAATTTTGCATCACACTCAATTCCATCCGATTGAATTATTGTATAATTTTCAATTTTATTATATTCACAATTTATTTTTGTATACTCACATGCATGAGAAGTTATATCGATAAAAGTTAAATTAGTATTGTATTTACTTGCTAAATAAATCCCAATAAAACCATAACCACACCCAAAATCAAGAATACTATCAAAATCACCTTCGATATTTTCTACTAGTTTAATACTGTATTCATCAATTTCGTCTTTTGAAAATAACCCAGAATTAGTTTTGAATTTTAATTTAATTTCTTCATCATTAAATTCAATTTCTTTTTCAGAATCAATTAAATTACTATTTTCTTCAAAATATTGTTTCATATTAAAAAAAGAAAGCCAACAAATGTTGGCATTCAAATTTACGCTACTTCTACAGAAGCTCCAGCTTCTTCTAATTTAGCTTTAATTCCTTCAGCTTCTTCAGCTGGAATATTTTCTTTAATTGGGCTTGGTGCATTGTCAACTAATCCTTTAGCTTCAACTAATCCTAAACCTGTAATTTCTCTAACGATTTTAATAACTCCAACTTTTGAACCACCAGCAGCAGTTAATGTTACAGTTACTTCAGATGGAGCAGCATCAGCTTCAGCTGATCCAGCAGCAGCTACAGCTTCAGGTGCAGCAGCAGTTACCCCAAACTCCTCTTCGATTGCTTTTACTAATTCATTTAATTCTAACATTGTCATTTCTTTTAATGAATCAATGATTTCAGTTGTGCTTAATTTAGCCATTTTATTTTCCTCCTATATTGTTTTTTATTTTTCGATAATTTCTTTTGCTGTTTCTACTCCAGTTTCTTCAACTTTTTTTGCTACTGCATCTACGATCATTGCCGTATCTCTTGCAGGTGCTTGTAAACAGCTTAGTAACATTGAAAGTAATCCATCTCTTGATGGTAATGATGCAAGTTCATTGATAACATCAACTTCAACAACATTTCCTTCAACAATACCAGTCTTAATTTTAATTGAATCATGATCTTTTGCGAATTTTGAAATAATTCTTGCTCCTGCTACTGCATCATCATTACTAAATGCAATCGCATTTGGACCAACTAATTCAGAACCCATTGCTTCATGACCAGTTTTTTCAATCGCCAATTTTGCTAAACGGTTTTTATATACTTTAATATCAACGTTTTCTTCTCTTAATTGAGTTCTTAATGTTTCAAACTCAGAAACTGATAATCCTTGGTATTCAAATACCACTACTGATTCAGCATCATTAATTTTAGTTGAAATCTCTTCAATAACCGCTTTTTTTCCTTCTAAAACATTTTCGTTCATCTTGACACCTCCTATTGATTATTTTTCAATCAATATATCAATAAAAAACTTGGCAAAACAATGCCAAGTTAAAGTAATCTAAACTTTACCTCGGCAACATTATTAAGATTGCTCCGTTGCTGTCTTTGGTATATTGATTTTTATATTATACCACTTACGTGATTATAATACTGTTTCTGTGTTAATTTTAATTCCAGGACCCATAGTAGATGTAATAGATACATTTTTCATATATGTACCTTTAGCAGCTGATGGTTTTGCTTTTAAGATTGCTTCAAAGATAGCCTTGAAGTTTTCAACAATTTTTTCAGCATCGAATGATATTTTAGCAATACCCACATGAACATTACCTTCTTTATCAACACGATACTCTACTTTACCAGCTTTAATTTCACCAATTGCTTTTTTAAGATCCATTGTAACTGTTCCAGTTTTAGGGTTAGGCATTAAACCTTTTGGTCCTAATACTTTACCTAATTTTCCAAGTTCAGCCATCATATCTGGAGTAGCAACAATTACATCAAATTCAAACCAGTTTTCTTTTTGAATTTTTTCTAGTAATTCTTTTCCTCCTACAAAATCAGCACCAGCTTCTTCTGCTTCTTTAATTTTTTCACCTTGAGTTACTACTAAAACTTTTTGAGTTTTCCCAGTACCATGAGGTAAAACCATTGCTGCTCTAATTTGTTGATCAGCATGTCTTGGATCAACACCTAATCTAAAGGCAACTTCAACTGTTTCATCAAATTTTGTTTTACTAACATTTTTTAATAATTCTACGGCTTCAGCAATATCATAAAGTTTTCCTTTTTCTACTTGCGCTAAAGCTTCATTATATCTTTTAGATTTTTTTGCCATTTCTTTCTCCTCCTTAGTGGTTAAGTGAATTGTTCTCCCACATCAAAAGATTATCACTTATATTATTATAATCCTTCAACTTCAATACCCATGTTTCTTGCAGTACCAGCAATAATTCTTGCAGCCGCATCAACATCGTTTGCATTTAAATCATCCATTTTATGTTGTCCGATTTCTTTTGCTTGTTCATAAGTAATTGTTCCAACTTTTTCAGCTTTTGGACTACCCGAACCTTTTTTAACTCCCGCTGCAGCTAAAATCATATTAGCAGCTGGTTGAGTTTTTAAGACAAAGTCAAATGACTTATCTTCATAGATTGTAATAATACAAGGAACGATTTCACCAGCACGACTTTTTGTTTTATCGTTGAACGCATTACAAAATTCTGGCATATTAATACCTGCTGAAGCAAGTGCTGGTCCAGGTTTTGCTTGCATTGCTGGAAATTGAATTTTCTTAATTAATTGTACTTTCTTTTTCATGTTATACACACCTCCTGATAATTTTGGTTGTACTGTGGTCAATCAAACCTTCTAGGTTCTTCCACGACTTCTATGCACATTTGCACTAATATATTTTACCGCATAATTGAATTAAATGCAAGAATTATTTTTCTAAAAATCCGACAACCTAGAATTTTTTATTTTTCTCCCATTTAACAATTAAATCACATAATTCTTTTGAATAATAAAACCCATTTATATAATAGATATCTTTACTTTCTGATGAATAAATAGTGTAATCAGTTAAATCAAATTCTTGATTTTCAACTGCTTTTACAAAATCGGCTGGTTGTGTCATTTCTTCATAAATATTTACACTAGCACATCTATAAATTTCTTTATCTTCATCTTCTTTATTACTTGCTATACAATAATAATCTTTATCCATAAAACTATCGTATTCATTGCTTATATAAATTGTATTAACAACATGTGGCTTATCATAATTACCAGATAGGTAATTTTTAGTTGCCTTATCATATTTAATTCGATTTTTTTTGGCTTTTTTATACAATTTAACAAACTCAGTTGAACTAATTTTTTTATTTTCAACAAGATATCCTGAAGCAAGAGAAGTAGATTCAGTATTATCTTCACTATACTCATAGTATTCATCATCTATTAATCCAGAAATAAATCCCCCAACACAAAATATCGCAATAATTATATACACAATAACACTACCTAGATTTGAATTGCTTTTTTTACTATTATTTGGTGCCTTATTTTCAAATCTTTTTTCTGTTGTTGTTTTTACATCTTTTTCTTTTTCAACAAAATCTTTATTTTCATCCATTAGCTCATTATCATTTGTTGATTTATTTTTTTTATAATCATTTCTATTACTAAAACGATCATCATTTGCTTTTACAAGCTCTTCATTCATCTGTCTTTGTCTTTTGTAATTTTCTACTTCATCAAAATCTTCATCTCTTCTAAACATACCTTAATTCCCCTTTCTTATAAAAAAAAGCGCAGAAAAAATCTGGCTAAACTTTTTTTACTTGATTGATTGCTAATTCAGTTGGTGTTTCACGACCAAATAAATTAATTAAAACTTCAACCGTTTCTTTTGTAGTATCAATATCTTGCACAATACCTTCGTTTTCAGCAAATGGACCATTTAATACTTTTACTAGATCACCAACTGCATAATCAACGCTAATTTGGTTTAATCCCATTTGATATAAAATTCCATTGATTTCATCATCCATTAGCGGAATTGGCTTAGCACCACCACCACTAGAACCAACAAAACCAGTAACATTAGGTGTATTTCTGACAATATACCATGCTTCATCAGTTATTTCCATTTGAATTAAGACGTATCCAGGGAAAATCTTTTTCATTTTTATTTTTCCTTCTGGAGTTTTTTCCTCTACTTCTGGAACAATAACTCTTTCAATTAATTCTTGAAGACCCATTGTTTCAATACGTCTTTCTAAATATTCTTTAACTTTATTTTCATAACCAGAATATGTTGTTACAACATACCATTTTTTATCTGAAGTTTGATTTTCCATATTATATTCCCATCGCTCCCATTATACCGTTAATAACTATGTCCATTATAAAGAAGATAACACCAAAAACTGCTGATACTCCTAAAACTGTTAATGTCATGCTTTTTAATTTTGAACCACTTGGCCATTCAACACGTTTTGCTTCTGCATAAACGCTTTTAAAATACTTACTAATTTTAGACATCTTTCTCTTCCTCTCTACTTACTTTCTTTATGAATTGTATGTTCATTGCACTTTGGACAATGCTTTTTAATTTCTAATCTTTTTGTATATGTTGCCTTATTTTTATATGTTGAATAATTTCTTGAAAGGCATTTTTCACATACTAAAATTACTTTTTCTCTCATATTTCCACCTTCTTTGACAAAATAAAAAAGACTACTTTGTCTTACATGTCAAATTGTAGCATACTAACCATTAAAAAGCAATCTTTTTTATCCAATGTCCACTATAGCTTTTGATAAAAAATAATAAATTATGATATTTATATTTTTTAATTATCTTTACTATCTTCCCACAATAAACTAAGTTCTTGAAAATCAGTTTCTTCATTGAAACACTTTTTCATTACAACAAAATCATTATCTAAATAAAATCTTAAAGCATTTTCATTTAATTCATATACATCTAATTTTAGAAAACTTCTTTTTTCCTTTATAAATTCAAGTAATTCTTTTCCAATACCTTGTTTTCTAAATTCTTTTTTAACAAATAATCCAGCTATATAAAAGTCAACAATACCAACAAACCCTCTAATACCATTTTTATCACAAACATAAATTTCAGCATTTAAAATACTTTCTTTAACATCATTATATTTGCTTATCCAATATTTTTCATCAATAAACTTGTGAGCATCAATATTAGAAGCTAACCATATATTCATTATTTCATCTATATCTTCACTTTTAAATTCTCTAATCATAAAATCACCTTAAATTAAGCTATACAGCTTTCCTTACTAATTTTTTATACTTTTGAATAGTGTTGTCTATTTTCTTATTTTCAACTCCTAGCATCATTGAAATGTCATTATATGAATATCCATGTAAATAATAAAAAATTATTTTATTTTCTAATTCACTTAAAGTATTCTTCATTATTTTAATTGCATCACCAACTAAATAATCATTATAAACTTGTTCAGCAATCGATAAATCATTATTGCTAATAACACTATATAAATCTAAATCATTATTGCTTGGACAACTATCTAGCGACATAGCAAGTGCATGAGTTTTATTTTTATTATTTGTTAGATTTCTAATTAAAAAAAGATATTTCTTCTTTAAACAAGCTAAGAAATAACTTGAAAATTTAACATTAAGATCATCACGATATGAATAAACACATTCATACAATAAAATTAATGCTTCATTATGCAAGTCAATATCTTCACTTGAAAAAAAGAAATATTTTTTCTTATATAAATTGATTATGTAATATATATACCTTTCATATTTATTTGCTAATAACTCAAAACTAAATTCGTTTTCTTGATAACAATAGTATAATAATTCATAATCATTTAACTGCATATATACTCCCCCAATTATTTATGTCTATTACTATTTATTTCATACATAATAATTGCGGCACTTACTGCAGCATTCAAACTTGATACTTTACCATACATCGGTAATTTAACTAAATAATCACATTCTTTTTTTAATTGCATTGATATTCCTTTACCCTCTGAACCAATAACTAAAGCTATTTTCATTTTATAGTCCATTTCATCATAAAGAGTATCTGTATCCATATGAGCCCCAACAACCCAATAATTCTCTTCCTTCAACTTACTAATCACTTGTCTTAAATTAGTAACTTGAGCAATTTTTACTTCATTAATAGCACCTGTACTAACCTTAGCAACTGTTGGATTTACTTTAACACTTCTATTTTTAGGTATTACAATACCCGAAACATTTAATGCTTCAGCACTTCTTATTATTGAACCAAAATTTTGTGGATCTTCTAAGCCATCCAAAATAATAATTAAGCTATTTTCATTATCTTTATTATCTAAAACCATTTGATCAAAATTATAATAATTATATTCAAACATCTTAGCCATTATTCCCTGATGATTAGCATTATCACTCAACTTATTTAATTCATTTTCGCTTATTTTTTTATACCTAATTCTATTTTTATCAAGAAAATTAAGCATATTAGCATCTTTAAACTTATTGGAAATATAAACCTCTTCAAATTGTGTTTTTGATTCAATTAACCCTTTAATCGTATTCTTACCATAACAATACATAACTTCACTCCTAACTAATCGCTAATATTTTAGTGATAATTTCATTATAAAACATTAATATCTTTAACAATAATTTCTATTAACTCATTAATTCTTTCACTTTCATCATTTAAATATAATGCACCAATTAACGCTTCAAACCCAGTTGAAGCATGATAACTAACACTATCAAAGTTTTTTCTTCTTTGATTTACTTTAGCATTTCGTCCTCTTTTATAAATATTTAACTCTTCTTCACTTAAAATATTATTATCAATAAAATAATCAACAATTACCTTATGACCTTTAGCACTAGCATATTTTGAAGTTTCTTTTTGTAAATTTTTAACTTTAGAAATTCCCATTGATAAAAAATGTTCTCTAATTTTCAATTCAAAAACACTATCGCCAATAAAAGCAAGCACTAAACTACTATAATTCATTATAAGATACCTAATTCAATCAGTCTATTTCGATACTCATCTGCACTAGTAAAATCTTTGTTTGCTTTTGCATCCATCCATTTTTCATAAATTGAGATATCCTCACTTGTTATTTTGCGTAGTTCAATAAAAACTCCTAAAATTTCTAACATTTTTTCTAAACTATTTTTTAATTGAGCTAATTCTTTTAAATTAATTTCTTTACTTCTAACAGTTTGGTTTATTTTTTTAACAGTATCAAAAACAACTTTTAAAGCATTTGGTGTATTTAAATCATCTTCCATATACATAGTATATTCTTTCATCAAATCATCAACATAACCATCTTCTTGAATACCACCTAAAGAAATTTGTAAATTAGCTTGTTTTAAAGCTTGTTCAATTTTTTCTAGTTCTTTTTTTGTACTTTCAATTAACTCTTCACTAAAGTTAAGTGGAGCACGATAATGAGTTGACATCATTGCTAATCTAAACACATTTGGACCTATTTTAGCAACCACATCTTTTGTCCATTTCACATTACCAAGTGATTTTGACATTTTTTCATCATCAACATTAATAAATCCATTATGAATCCAATAGTTTGCAATATTATGATTAAAGCATCCATTTGCTTGAGCAATTTCATTTTCATGATGCGGGAACTTTAAATCCATTCCTCCACCATGTATATCAATCATTTCACCATTATTTATTGTTGAAATCATAACAACGCACTCTGTATGCCATCCTGGTCTACCTGTTGAATACTTTGTTTTCCAATTAATACCTTCATCAGTTTTTTTCCATAAAGTAAAATCTAATGGATTTTCTTTATCTTTATTTTCTTCAATTCTAGCACCAACTTGTAAATTTTCTTTATCAAAATTTGAAAGTTTACCATAATCATCTAATTTATCTATTCTAAAATAAACATCGCCATTAACTTCATACGCATATCCTTTTTCAATTAATTTATCAATAAAATCAATTATTTCATCCATATATTCTGTAACACGTGGACGATATTCAGGCATTATTGTATTTAATGATTTACGATCATTTTCATAAGCTTCAATAAATTTTGCAGCGACTTCACCTTCTGTTTTACCCAACTCTTTTGCAGCGTTAATGATTTTATCATCAACATCAGTGTAATTAGACATAAACATTACTTTATAACCTAAATACTCAAATAAACGTCTTAATGTATCAAATACCACCATTGGACGTGCATTACCAATATGAATATAGTTATAAACAGTTGGACCACAGATATAAATTGATACCTCGTTTGGTTTTATTGGTACAAAATCCTCTTTTTTATTTGTCATACTATTATATAATTTCATTTTATCCACCTTCCTAAATAAAAAAACAATCCGATAGAGGCGCTATATTAGCACGGTTCCACTCTACTTGAATTGCTTCATCTTTAATCTTTTAACGCAAGAATTACGTTTTTTGCTACTTAATTCACAAAAACTCAAATGAATGCATTCAGTATATCAATTTTAAGCCTTTTCACCAACCAGACTTTCTCTAAAAAAACATCTATACTTACTATTTTCACTTATAATTTATATTATTTCTTTATTAGTATATCAAAAATAATGCTCTATGGCAATTAAAACGATATGAACATTTTTAATATCTTAATAGCTAATGTTTTATAAAAAATAATTCAAAAAAGAATGCTATTTAGCATTCTTAATTTGTATATCTTTTTTGGTAAATGTAAAATCCACTAGCACCAATTGTTGTAACAAGAGCTATCATTGCTAAGAATAATGACTCACTACCACCTTTTGAAATTCCACTACTATCTTTTTCCCACTGAGCATATAATGTCGTATTTTTCACGATAGTAAAGCTAGCAGTTGCACTTGAAGATACTTTTGCATTTTTATCTTTATGATACCAAGTACCTTTTCCATCTTTTCTAGTGTTCCATCCAATAAATTTGTAATTTTCTCTTGTTGTATTTTCACGCTTTTTAACTTTTACAGTATCACCATTATAGTAATCAATACTATCTATTGGAGCATCTTTTCCTCCATTAGCATGATATTTAACCCATAATGTTTTTTCTGGTGTATTGATGACCTTTAAAGCCCATTCAACTGCACCATCGTCCTGTAATTTGCTTACTGAGCTATAAACTGGTACTAAGAAATGATTTGGAACTTTTTCAGTTATAACATAATTGTAATTTTTATCTAAATCATAAACATTAACTGTTCCAACCCACTTATTACCTTCTTTTCTATCTACAGTAACTTTATGTGTTGTACTATCAACAGTAGCTTTAGTTACTTTGTCAATTTTTAATAAATTAACTGTAAATGTTTTAACTTTTGGAGTATCTGATGAATCGTTAAGAACTTTAGTGATTATAGCACGATCGAATGGTACTACTGTTTTAACCCCAACTTTAATTGGTTCAAGTAAAACTTCATCCTCAGCTAAACTATTAACTGTTCCTCTAAATCCAAATGATCCATAACCAACTTTATTACTGATTTTATAGTCTTTTAATTTTGCATCAAATCTTATGTTAAGCTTGTGACCTGGACTAACAACATATGTTGGGTCAACTATAATTCTAAATGCACTTACATCATCAAAGTCATATCCAGCTGCTAGTAAATCACTTTCACTTAGCCATTTTGAAGATGATACTCCAGACCAATCAGCAACACTAAATTCTTCATTAGCAGCACCAACAAAGTATTCAATTGTTAATAAACTATCATCATAATTTGAATCAGGTGTATTTGTTCCTGTTTCAACTACTTTACCTTTAAAGTTTCCATTACCATCTAATCTTATTTTTGCTTCACTTTCACGTTCACGAGAAGTTGTAAGTGTTAAGTCGTTTAAATCAGCTAATCTATTAATTAATACTAATTCTTTTAAACCTTTACTTTGCACTTTTGTAACAATTTCCATATCGTATGTTACTTCATCATCACGAGTAGGAATGCTAATTATTTTATTGCTTGCTGAACTTTTTGCAATATTACTTGATAAAGCTTTTTCTTCAACACTATATTCAGTTGAAATATGAAGCATTCCATATACATCAATTGGAGCTGATGTTTCAACAAATCTTGTTACTCCTTTATATTCAGGTAATAATGCTGAAATGTCTCTTGATGCTTGCTCATATTTATATTTACTTGTATATTGAACTGAACTTTTAATAATTTTTTCATAGAAGAATTGAGTTACATCATTTTTAGGAACAACATATGATTCAACACCATATTGAGCAAAAACATTTGGTTTTGTATTTGTTCTAAAAACAAATTCTCTTTCATCAGATGCAGAAACAGCAGGATGTAAATCTTCAGTTGTATCCCACACAAGAACTTGACGACCATCACTTAAAGTTGTAATCGTTGGAACTCCGCCATTACTTAATCCACTAGGAACAATTTCATTTCCACTAGTATCTCTTTGTAATCCAGCATATGTAATACCACTTGGTAAGATTGCAACTACTTTTGCACCAGATAATAAATCAAGGTTTGCTGTATTTGCATTTCCATAATTAATTTTATAAGCTACATAATCACCTGGTGTTATACCATCAGTATCTTTATTGTAGTCATTATATTTTTCAGCCCCAGCACCTAAATCTTCAACCATTTGTGCTTTGATATTAACAAACGGAGAAATTGAGTTTGCAATTGTTACTGCATTTGAAGAGCTAGCATATCTAACTTTTGTATCAGGATTTGAATCCCAGTTATTTGCTCCATTATCTTCAAGTGAATCATCTGCAAGTGCTTGTCCACCATTTGCTTCTAATGTTAATACTGCATCATTATCTCTTAAATATAAAGCAGCTTGATTTAATTTTGTTGTTTTATTATCTTCAGCAGCTTTAAAATCTTTTATAACTGTTTCACCATCAACAACTGTACTATATTTTAAGACAATTTTTGTTGGCAAAATCGTAATATTTTCGCCTTCTTTTTTTGTTTCAGCTTTTAAAACTGAAAGTGGTTTAGTTCCACTATTTTCATAACTAGTAAATATTACTCGTTTTTGAGTATCGCCGCTAGCATTTAAATATGAATCATCTTCTTGATAATTTAAAGTATACTCACCAACAAGATCACCTTTTGTATCATATACTTCAATTTTTGGTGTAATATTTGTATCCATTTTTTCATATTCTGGTAAAATATCAACTATTTTAGCTAAATTCATTGGTGCTAAACTATTATTTTTAATAGTTAGAGTATAACCTCTTGTTAAATCAGTTGTACTAACATTAACTTCATTTAAAGTTGCTTTATTAATTGCACCTGATAAGATTTTATCATTATAAATTTTAACTGCAGTATTATTTAATACATATGTTTTAGATTCAGCATTTTTATCCGTATCACCAGCATCCTGTACTAAACTATTACCACTTTTTACAACAAGATCAGTACTTTCTTGTTTAAAGTAAGCATAAGCATAGTTTTTTCTAATAATTGTTTGAGCAGTGCTATCATCAAATGAGAAACGATCTGATTCAGTATCAACTGTTACCTCATAAGTAAGGTATACTCTGTTTTTAGCAACTGTACTACCATTAGCTAATGTTATCAATTCAGATTCTAATTGTATCGGATTATTTAAATTAACTTGGAAAACAGTTTCCTTTGGATCAGTAGCTATATCAACTTCTGTAACAAAATCTGTAAATGGTGTTTTTGTTTCTGTACCATCAGCATTAATTATTACTTTCTCAACTTTTATTGTTGACTCATCCAAAACTAGATTCGAAGGCATTCTATCTTTAATAGTAGTTAAGTCAATTATTTTATTTAAACGAGAATGGTAATTACCAATATCAACTCTATATTCTAGTTTTTCTCCATGAATAAGCATATTAGTATTTGGTTTATCACCATCAACTGTAATACCTGATGCCTTTTTAACTACATCGACAATTCCATCTTTATCTTGATTTGGATCAATACGCCATTGACGATGTCCTTGATAAAATAATGCATCACCATTTTCATAAGCATAGAAATAATTATCAAATGTTTGTCCTGGCTGTGCTTTTGAATTAACTATCATCGTATAAACTAATTCAATTCTTTCACCTGGTTTTAAACTTATTGAATTAATGTCAACAACAAATTCATTATTTGCTCGATTACTATCTAAATCAATATTAAGATTAGCAAGGCTAATAGTAGTCGATGTTCTTGCACCAAAAGCCATATTTAACTTAGTAGATGTACTATTAATAAGTTTTTCATAATCAGGATATTCAGTATCAGCAGCATGTAACAATGCTTTTTCATTATACGGATCTAATATTTCATCATATTTATCTACTAATTTAACATTTGTCATTGTACGATTAGTAGTATTTGTTAACGTAACAGTATATGCAATCGCTTCACCTACTGCTGGTAAAGTTGTAGGTGCTGTTTCTTTTGTAACATTAGCAACTGTCTTATTGTAATTTACTGGAATAACACAAACTGAAGTATTTTCAATTTTATAACATGGAGGAATTGACACCCATAATTCACCTTGAGCAACTACTCCATTAGAAGGATTTAAAACATCATATTCATTACCTAGTGTTTGAGCATCAACATAATCATCATCAATTGACATTGTATAAGTAATATTAACAGTTTGTTGTGGTCCTAGTAAGAAATTATCTGGCATTTTTATTTTATATGAATCTCCACTTGTTGTTACACTAACATCACTAGGATATTTTTGCGTAGGGTTTACTGGATCCCATAAAATCATATTACTATTAACACTAGAATTTAAATATTTTGAATCAATCGATGTAGAACCATCAACAGTTGTATTTTCTCCACTATATGGTGATAAATTAGGTGTGAATTCATCATCAATTGTATAATCTGTCATATCAATTGTTGTATTTGTAATGTTTTTATATGTAATAGTAAATAACCATACATCACCTTTATCAAAGTTGGCTGACATTCTTGAGTAAACTGGCTCTTGATTATTTTTCAAATTAATTGCTGATTTATTTGAAGAATATCTTCCGTTTTCATCAGTAGATAAAATTTTATATGTAAAGAATGTTGAAGATTTCTTTTCTTCCGATGTATATGCTTGTGGATCAGAATCATCAATTTTATATGAATATGTCATTGTTGCATCATTTTCAACTTTTTCCATATGTGCAACTGCATCAGTTCTATCTTCAACTTGATACATTAATTGAGGTGCACTTTTTATTTTAAATCCATCAGGAAGGTTTTTATACACTAACTTTAAATGATCATATTTTGTTACTGGTGAAGTTGGAAAAGTGAAGTCAACATTATTACTCAAATCACTATTTGAAAATGTCTTAACTATCGAATAAGTATTTCCACCATCGGTTGAACCATAAACTTCTAAAGTAGCACTTGTTCCTAGATTATCATACTCTCCTGTTTTTATTTCAACAGGATGCATTTGATTAATTGTATAACCTCCATCAATAAAAGTTATATTATCTAATGCTTTTCCTTGTAAGTTAGTAAACCCTTCACCAATTTCATAAGTAATTAAATCGTTAGCAAAAGCAGAAATTGCTCCTGGAGAAGAGTTAGTTGCATCTGATGAACCAATTTTTACAATTTTTTTAGTAAAAGGATTTTTATTAGATTCTTCACCTGTTTTGCGAATATTTTTAAATCTTATAGTTGTTGTACCTGTTGTAGCTGCAACATCTTGAGAATCTTTATTAATATCCTTTACATTTACTGCCGGAGTTACTTTATTATTTGAACCATCAACAACTTTAATAACATAATCTGCACTTTCACCTGCAGCAAGTTTATCATCATTTAAAATAGTTGCTGTATTTAAAGCACTATCTTTTATCATAATTGAAGCTGTCGCATTTAATTCTTTATAATTTCCCTCAGCATCAGGGTAATTTGAATTAGTTACTGTTTGTTTTATTTTAACTTTAGTAATATACTCAACTGAATTAATACTTACTTTTTCTAAAATTTCATATTCAGATGCATCTAATTTATCGCTTCCATCAGCATTATATAAATTATCAGCTGTTATAAGTAAATATGGTTGGTTATTAGATGATAATGGAATTTCAATAATATTTTCAAAATTAAAACTTTTTGCATACGACATACCATAATCATTTTCTCCATATTTTGAAGTAGATGAGAAAGTAATTTTATAATCATTTGGTAATGATGATGATGAAGTTTCTTGTAAACCAGTATTAAAAGAATTACTAACATTGTTCCATCCAAATTTATCAGTAACATTTTCAAAATAATTAGTTGCTGTTGAACCAGATAGTTCATCAATAACTTTATTTGTATCATTATCAAAAGTATATGCTTTCAATTCAAGTGGTATTTTAGCATCATTTTCAGTAATACCATTAAATGAAGGTTTAATTTTAAATAGGAAATCTTTTACTTGCCCAGGATGAACAGCTTCGTCCCAAATAAACCATTGATAATCATAATTTGCATCATCGTTTACTTCTTCAGGATTATCAGCATTACCTTTCACGCTATGAAAAACAGAGTTTTTCGCATGAGAAACTTCTGATCCTTTAGGCATTTTTAATCTGAAAACCATTGATTTTTCAGGTAATCCAGTTCCACCTTCTTGAGTATGGAAACCTCCATAAGTATAAACTGTTTCACCACTAAATGATTTTTGTGGTTCACCAGCTACATTATCAACATCTAATAACTTTAAATAAGTTGTTAATGATATTGCTTTAACTTGTGGTGCATCTGCATTTACATTGTTAATTCCAAACATTGAAAATACACTAAACAACGCTACTAATGCAGCTAACACCCTCAGTTTAATTTTCTTAATTTTTTTATTCATATAATCCTCCACCTTTCTGCAACACATTTTCTTTTCAAAAAACATATTTGCTTCACAAAACTCACATATATTATACCTTTAATCACACACTAAAATCAATAGTTAATCCAAACAAAATTCAAAAAAATACATTTACTATATTGCTATTCTTTCAGTATACATATTCAGTGTTCTTAAAAAGCCCATTACAAAGCTAAATACACCATATTTCCAACAATTTTTCATTTAAAAATTTTTCGAAAATTTTTAATATTTTTTCCTAAATTCTGAATAGTTACCCACATTTAAAAATGAGGTTTTCCACAAGAACTCCACAATTTTATTTTAGAATACAAATAGGTACATTTTAAACCATTAAAGATACATTTACACTTATATAACACTTAAATGTAATATTCTACTAGATTGTATATATTTTAAAATTACTTATATAACTCTTTTTATTTTTACAACAATTAATCCAAACACAAGTATACACACATTTAAAGTCAAATAACTATTACCAGTTGCTGGTAGTTTCTTTTTCGTTTTCTTATTTTTTTTATTATCTACATTACATTTTTTTGATGATAATATTTTCAAACTACTCGTTTTTGAATAAACCACAACATTTTCATCACGCTTGTGCACATATTTATAGCGAAACAGTGCCTCATTATAACTTGAATTAGGTTTAAAAGAATAACTTGGATTAGTCTTTTTTTCAAGGTTTTCCATGAATTTAGGGTTAATATCTACCCATTTATTAATACCCTTTTTCTTAAATTGAAATGTACCATACCATTCAGCCTCAGACTTATCAACATCAGCGGATGATACTGTTGTATCGAGCTTAATTGTTTCACCCTTACAAATTTTATAATCATTTGGTTTAGTTAAAGATACTTCCACCATTCCACTTAGAGTTGTCTCTGCCCTACCCACACTATAATTTGCATAAGAATAACCTTCGGCTTGATAGATAACATCCAATGGAATTTGATAACTAAATATATAATTATATTCATACGTATCTACTAAATTAAAATCCATTTTTCTACTTGCAATTAACTCATTTGGATCAATTGACCTGTTTGGAAAATTAACATAACGTACATTATTGACATCTCCACTATCAAATAAGTCGCTCCCCTTAATTAATTCTAAAGGAGTGCCATCTTCATTATCTAACTTAACTTCTATATCAAGATTCCTTGTCGCACCAGACCAGTCAATATAAGTACTATTGACATTTACATATCTTCCAGGGCTAGAATATTTTAGAATTGACCCTCTAGAATCATAAGGACTGGCACCTTGTCTTTCAAAACCAATTAGTGATGGAATATATGAATACCTAAAACTCACAAACTCATAAGGTGTACTCGGATCAATATTCTTTTTAAATTTCAATTTAACACGACTTTTCCTAGTATAACCATTACCCGCATTTGGTACTTCCATAACAACACTGCCAAGACTGCGATCAACATATCCAGTACTTCCACTAATAGTAAAGACATATTTTTTTGTAACATTTACAATTGATGATGAATCATCTGCCAAAACATTTATTGATGTTATAAATATTATTAAATTAAACATTAAAAATAATTTTTTAAAACGTTTCATGTCTAGTACTCCTTTTTTATTTTCTTGTTTTTCATTAATAATTCGACTGATAGTTAATAAATCGTTAGTAAAATTTACTATTAGTCTACTTTGTAAAAAGTATATCACACAAAAAACACAAAGTCCATATTTTTGTTTTAATTATTTAAAAATTATTTCAAAATAAATTTTTAACTTTCATTTTAAAAAACTAATTAACATTTTTATCTATAAATTATAAAAAACATGATTTCAAAATGAAATCATGTTTAAAAATTGAATACTAATTTTATAATTATTAATCAAGCTTTCAACTTTCTAGAAAACTATTTCTTAAAATTTGTAAACCCATTTCCTTGTTGATTAGCAAGTAAAGCTATTTCACTAACTTGCACTCTTTTAGGTTGGTTAACAACATACCATACTGCTTCAGCTACATCAATACCTTGCAAAGCATCGATTCCTTGGTAAACTGTTTTTGCTCTATCATTATCACCTTTAAAACGAACTAAACTAAAATCAGTTTCAACTAAGCCCGGCATTATCGTTGTAACCTTAACATCAGTTGCCATTAAGTCCACTCTCATTCCATCTGATAATGTTTTAACGGCAGCTTTTGATGCACAATAAACACTACCATTAGGATATGCGAATTGACCTGCTGTTGAACCAATGTTAATGATAATACCATTATTTCTTTCAACCATACCTTTAACAAGTAAATGGCTTAATAGCATCAATGATTTAACATTAGTATCTAACATTGTTATCATATCACTAACATCATACTCTTGAAATGAGGCTAAACCTAATGCTAAACCAGCATTATTAACAAGAATATCTATTTCAATATTTTTCATCTTTAATTGTTCAACAAAATTTTTCATAGCTTCATAGTCATTAACATCGAAAGTATCATAATAAACAACATTATCACGATTTAACTCTTCAACTAAACTATTAAGCTTATCAGCATTACGTCCAGTAACTACAACTTTTAAACCCTGTTCAACAAGCTTTTTAGCAATCGCACTACCAATTCCACCAGTAGCACCAGTTACTAAAGCAACTTTATAAGCACTCATTTTTTTATACCATTAAGTGTTGAGCTGCTGTTACAATACACAATTCATAAACATCTTGTTTTGAACAACCTCTTGATAAGTCATTAATTGGCGCATTCAATCCTTGTAAAATTGGTCCTAATGCATTTAATTTTCCTAATCTTTGAGCAATTTTATACCCAATATTTCCACACTCTAAGTTAGGGAATACAAAGACATTAGCTTGACCAGCAACTTTAGATTCAGGAGCTTTTAATTTACCAACACTTTCAACGAATGCTGCATCAAATTGAAACTCTCCATCATATTCAAAATCAACATCTAATTCTTGCATTTTATTTACTGCAGAAACAACTTTATCAACTGCTGCTCCTTTACCACTACCTTTTGTTGAATAAGATAAAAAGGCAACTTTTGGATCAATATCAAAAACACGAGCAGTGTTTGCAGATTCAACAGCGATTTCACATAATTCATCATCACTTGGATCAACAATAATAGCACAATCACCCATAATATATCTTTGTGTTTCATCATAAATTACAAATGAACTTGATACAGTTTTATTTTGTGGTTTTGTTTTAATTAATTGTAAAGCAGGTCTAACTGTATCAGCAGTAGAATATGTAGCTCCACCAACCAATCCATCAGCTAATCCCATTTTTACTAACATTGTTCCAAAATAATTAGTAGATTCTAACATTTTAGCACACTCTTCTTTTGTTTGTTTACCTTTACGAAGTTCAGTCATTGTTGCTGCCATTTCTTCTCGTTTATCATAGCTTGCAACATCAATTAATTCACATTTATCTAAACTCCAATTATTCTTTTTAGCAACAGCCTCAATATTACCTACATTACCAACTAAAACTGGTAATACTAAATCATCATTAGCAAGCTCTACTGCTGCACCAAGAACTCTTTCATCTTCACCTTCTGTTAATACAATACGAATTTTTTTACCTTTAATATTTTCTTTCATTTTATCTAATAGCATCTTTTTATGTCCTCCATTTCACATATTAATATTATAGTACTTTTTCACCTAAATTTAAAGTATTGATTAAAAATTTTCTTATTTCACTTATAAAATATAATGATCCAGTTATAATTAACATCTCATCACTTTTCATTTTCACTATTTTTTCATTTAGATATTCTTGATAATTTAAGGCAATTTCTAAATTAAAGTTTTTATTAATATCAATAGCTTTTTTTGTACGATAAAAATCAAACTCACTAATCACAACTTCAGAATTAGTATCAATTAGCATGGAAACCATTTCATCAGTTGCTTTATCTTCTAATGCTGCAAACATAATTGTTTTTTTATATTCGCTAAATTTCATTATTGAGCTTGTTAATTCTTTTACACCTTCAACATTATGAGCTCCATCAATTATTATTAGTGGATTTGCACTCATTATTTCAAAACGACCATTCCATGTTTTCTTTTTAAAAACATCTTTTATTACTTCATCTTTAATAGGCATTTGATATTTATTTTTTAAGACATTTACCGCCTCTAAAACAATCATACTGTTTTTAATTTGATAATCTGCCAATGTTTTCAGTTCAATATTATTATAATTATTGTAATTGAAAATAATTGGTCTAAGTGAAACAATTTCAGGAATATTTGTTTCAATAACTTGAGCATTCATTTTCAATGCATAATCTTCAATGACTTTTAAACATTTTTTATCTTTTTCACCAGTAATCACAAGGTTATCTTTTTTAATGATGCCAGCCTTATTATAGGCAATTTCTAATTTATCATTACCTAAATATGTTTGATGGTCAACTCCGATATTAGTAATGATTGAAAAAAGTGGCATAATAACATTTGTACCATCAAAACGTCCACCCATTCCAACTTCCATAACTACATATTCAACCTTGTTTTTTGCAAAGTAATCCAATGCCATTAAAACATCTATTTCAAACATTGTTACTTCAGTTTGCTCAATTATTTCATAATATTCATTAACAAAATCAATAATTGCTTCATCAGGAATGAACTCATTATTTATCCTAATTCGATCATTATGTTTTTCAATACTTGGGCTTGAAAACATACCAACTTTATAGCCACTTTCAATTAAAATATTACTTAAATAATAAGAAACACTTCCTTTTCCATTTGTTCCACCAACATGAATATAATTTAAGTTTTCAAAAGGAATATTTGCTTGCTTTAAAAACTTTTCTACTCTTAGAATTCCTAATTGAAAGTTTGTTTTGTTTTCGATATAATCTAATACTTGTCTTAGTGTTGTAAATTTCATTAGTAAGTTCTCCAATCTATTGGTAATTTATTTTGTTGTTTAAGGATATCATTTATTTTAGAAAAATATTTACCACCAAAAAATCCTCCACGTGCTAAAGGTGATGGATGAACTCCTTTAATCACAATCGCATTATTTAAATATTTTTCATATTTTTGAGCATCATTGCCCCATAAAACAAAAATTAATTGTATATTTTTATCAAGGTCTTTAATTAAGTTAATTACAAAATCACTCCACCCCAATTTATGATGACTTTTAGCTTTATTTTCTTCAACACTTAAAACACTATTTATTAAAAATACACCTTGTTTAGCCCAACTTGTTAAATCAGGTGATTCATTAACAATATTCAAATCACTTTTTATTTCCTTGAAAATATTCTTTAAACTAGGAGGTATTTTATTTTGTTTACTACTAAATGCTAAGCCATCAGCAACCAAGGGTGTATGATAAGGATCTTGTCCAATAATAACCACCTTAACTTCAGCTTTGCTTATTATTTTCATTGGTTTTAAAATATCATATAAATCTGGATAAATATTCGTTTTTTGATAAGAACTTGTTAACTTTTCAATCAAATTATGATAATATTCTTTATTTCGTTCTTTTTTTAAAAATGAATACCAGCTTTGATCAATATCTTTTAACAATTGTTTTTCAATATCGTTAATAATTTCAAAATCATTGTTTGTATCCATAACTATACTCCTTAATATAAGTAATTATTTTTTAATTTATAATACAATTTATTTATGATATGGTTCATTTTTCATAATTTTAAAACCACGATAAATTTGTTCAATTAGTAATAATCTAATCATTTGATGAGTAAAAGTTAATTTTGAAAAAGACCAATTAAAATTACTAAGATCAACAAGTCTATTTGAGATACCATAACTACCACCAATAATAAAGCTAAAGCTTGAATAACCATTTAAACAAGCATTATCAATCATTTTGACATATTCCATATTATTAATTGTTTTACCTTTAACATCTAAAGTAATAACATAATCGCTTGTTTGAAGGTATTTTTCTATTTTTTTTGCTTCATCTTCAATAACATTTTTAATTTCACTATCACTTGGATTATCACAAATTTTCGTTTCATCAACCTCAATTATTTCAACTTTTGCATAAACTTTCAATCTTTTCAAAAATTCACTTATGCCATCTTTTAAATATTTTTCTTTTAATTTACCAATACAAATTATTTTAATCTTCACTGCAATCACCACACTTTATCACTTTTTGATGAGCAGTATATTTAATTTTAAAATCAATTGTTTTATTAAAATCACTAAATACTTTATCAATCTCATTTTTTATCGCACTAATTGTATTTGCTTCCTCACTTATATGAGCAATCAAGACCTCTTTTAACTTATTCGATCCTTTAGCAAGCACAATTGCAGCATCTTGATTATTCATATGCCCTTTATCAGATAATATTCTTTTCTTGACATGTGCAGGTCTATTTGACTCACGCAACATTTGAATATCATGGTTAAATTCAAGATATAAATAATCACTTTCACTTATAAGGGAAATATATTCATTTTTTATATAACCAGTATCACTAATATGAGTATATGTTTCATTATTTTCTTTTATTTGAAAACCTAAACAACTTTCATCATGACTTAAAGCAAATGGTTTAATACTTATTCCATAAAAATCATTATCAATATTTAACCCTAGTGATTTATGTTCTATTTTCTGGCTGTAAATAATTTCATTGCTAAAATAATTTAAATTTTTTGAATGGTCAGTATGAAAATGAGTTACTAAAACCATATCAATATCATTAATACTTTTACCAATTTCTGCTAAAGAATTAATAAGATATTTTTTTGTACCACCAGCATCTATTAATATATTAAAATTATCACATTCTATCAAGGTTGCATTTCCTTTAGAACCGCTACTTAAATTATATATATTCATTTAATCAAAATCCTTATTTTTTATTTTTTATTCTATATGATTATATCATAATAGTAGGTTTTTAAAAAGAAATCAGCTAATAAAAAAAGGCGTAAAAACACCTTTATTCAAAATCTCGATATTCAATATTTAAAAACTTATTTACATCTTTTTCAAAAGTTAAAGTAATTGTATCAGTAGCACCATTACGATGTTTTCCAAAAATCACATCAACTTGATTAGGATGTTCACTATCTTCTTTATTATAATAATCATCACGATATAAGAATGCTACAATATCGGCATCTTGTTCGATTGCTCCTGATTCTCTTAAATCAGACATCATTGGTCTTTTATCAGTTCTTTGTTCAACACTACGAGAAAGCTGTGATAAAGCAACAACTGGTACATTTAGCTCACGAGCTAATCCTTTTAATGCTCTTGAAATCTCAGATACTTCAACTTGCCTTGACTCACGAGAATTATCTGAACCAGTAATTAATTGTAAGTAGTCAATAACAATCAATCCAAGTCCTTGTTCACGCTCTAATTTACGACACTTACTCGCTATTTCCATAACTTTAATAGCTGGTGTATCATCAATATAGATTGGATCTTTTGATAAGGTAGATGATGCTTTTGAATACTTTAACCAGTCCTCATCACTTAATTGTCCATTTCTAAGTTTACTACCTTCAATTCTACCTGTAGCACTAATCATCCTTTTAATCAATTGATCAGCACCCATTTCTAATGAAAAAATTGCTACTGGTTTATTTGAAATATGAGCAGCATTTTGAGCTAAGTTTAAAGCAAATGCAGTTTTTCCAACTGATGGTCTAGCTGCTAAAATAATTAAATCACCTTTTTGAAGTCCATTAGTAAGTTGGTCAATTTTTGTAAAGCCCGTTGGAATACCTGTTAGTCCTTCCTTATTTTTACTTAACTCAACTAAATTTTCATGCACCTCTTTTAAAATTTCTTTTGAATCTTTAAAATCTGATGTTCTTCTATTTCTTGTGATTTTTAAAATATCCTTTTCGGCATCTTGAATTAAATCATTAGTTGACTCTAATCCTTCATATCCTTTAGAGGCTATCTTTTCACTTGTATCAATCAAGTTTCTTAATAGAGATTTCTCTAATATAATATTAATATAATAGTCAACGTTTGCACTACTAATAACTGATTGCGAAATACTCGTAAGATACTCTACTCCACCAATATCATCAAGTTGGTTTTTTTCAACTAAATGAGCAGTTAATGTTGTAATATCAACTGGAGTAAGATTATCAACTAAATATTTTATTCCAGCAAATATGATTTGATGTTCTCTAACATAAAAATCACTAATTGATAAGGCTGATAATGCTTCATCAGTTGCATTTTTACTTAATATCATTATTCCAAGTACTGCTTGTTCAGCTTCAGTATTATGTGGTAATGTTCTCATTATTGTTCTTTAATTGCCACTTTAATTGTCGCAATTACTCCCTTATGTAATTCTATATCAACATTTGTTGTTCCTAAAGTATTAATATTTTCTTTTGATTTGAACTTTCTTTTATCTAATTTAATATTGAAATCACTCATTACACGATCTACAATTTGTTTATGACTTACAGATTTAAAAACACGTCCATCTTTACCAACATTTAATTTAAATTCCAAAGGTTTTCTTTCTAAAATTTCTTTGTTTTTCATAGCTTCTTTTTTTAATTTTTCATTTTCTTCTTCACGAGCTGCTTTTTGATTATCAAGCTTTTTAACTCCACCTTTAGATGCTTCAATTGCTTGTTTATTTCTAATTAAATGAGTTGCAAAACCACCAGCTACCTCAATAATATCATCTTTTTTTCCTTTTCCTCTAACATCTTCTAATAAAATTACTTTCATAATTATTTCATCCCTTCTTTATCATTTTTAATTCTTCTATTAATTTAGCTTCTACTAAATCAATATCCATATTTAATTGGGCAGCTGCCATTGAAAAATGACCTCCACCACCAAATTTTTCTAAAATTGTTTGAACATTGAAATCACCAGTACTTCTTGCAGAAATACCCACACTTCCATCTTCTAAATGAGCAATTACAAATGTAGCAAATATATCTTTAACTTCAAGTAATTCAACAGCAACTTGAGCAAGTAATGATCTTGTAACTGGTCCATCATTATATTTTGAGATTGCGATTTCATCATCAATAAATATTGCATTTTGCACCATTGCTAACTTAGTTTGATATGTATCTCTACTCACTTGCAAGATTTCTTTTGCTTCAAGTGGACTTGCTCCTCTTTCTTTTAAAAACATCGCTGCTTCAAAAGTTCTTACTCCTGTTCTAACAGTAAAGTATGAAGTATCAACCATCATACCCGCTAACATCAATGTAGCCACATCAGAATTTAATTTAAAACTTTTGCTTTGAAAATTTAATAATTCAGTTACTAATTCAACTGTAGAACTTGCATATGGTTCTATATAAACAAGCAATGGGTTTTTAATAAAATCGTGTGAGCGACGATGATGATCTATTATAACTCTTCTTTCAATTTTTTCATAGATTTCTTGTGATTCAAATAATTCAATATTTGAAGTATCAACAACAATCAATAATGTATTTTCATCAATTTCATTAATAATTTGATCTTTGTTTTTTAACATATCTTTTTCATTCAATTTTAATAAATAGTAAGCATCTTTAGTATTTGATTCCAAAGTCTCGGGATCAGAACAAATCAATGCTTTTTTATTATTAAGACTTGCAAATTTAGCTAAACCATAACAAGCACCTAATGCATCTAAATCAGCATTTTTATGAGGCATAATTACAATGTTACTTGACTCTACAATTAAACTTTCTAAACTAGAAGTAATCATTCTTACTTTAACACGATTTCTTTTTTCAACTGTTTCAGAACCATTACCATAGAATTTATACTCTTTATCTTTTTCTTTAACAACTATTTGGTCTCCTCCACGTGCTAAAGCCATATCTAATGCATGTCCTGCTTCTTCTTCAGTGTCTTTTAAAAACTCAAATCCACGGCTTGCTCCTATTGATAATGTTAAATGTTCATCGCTGCCTTCATTTGCTTCTTTAACAGCTTCTAAAACATTAACACTTTCTTCAATTAAAGCATTAAAATCTCTTTGTTTGACAACAACTATATATGAATCATTTTTATATCTTCGTAAAATTGTATCATAACGACTAGTAAAATCACTAATTGTTTTTCTAACTTTTTGAATAATATTTTGATAAGTTATTTCATCCATTCCCGAACTAATATCATCAATACTATCAATTCTTATAAAAAGAATACAATCTTTTTCATTTTCATAACAACGGCTTATTTTAACAAAATCACTTACATCTTTTAAAATAAATGTTTCTTCATTTTTCATAACTGAATAAAAACGACCATCATGTTCTAAATAATCATCTTTCTTATTTTCATCAAAAAAGAATCCAGAAAAAACCTTAGTAATATCTTCATCTAACATATCACCAAATTTTTCATTAAAATACTCATTAACCCAAACTATTTTATTATCATCAACATCATACATTAACATGCAATATTCATCAATATCTATTGCTTTAATTACAGAATTAGGTAAAAGATTTTTGCTTTTTTTAATATCATCTTTTAAAATATTACCTTTTTTTATAATTAAATATACAAAAAAAGTATTAATAATTGCTAAAAGAACCAATAAAACAGTTATTGGAAGTCCAACAATTAAAAACAACATTAAAATAATATTTATTCCTAAAAGTGCTAATGCATAATTTTCTATTTTTTTAATTTTTTGGTACATAATATCACCTTATCTAATTATAATATATTTATAGCTAAAGTTAAAGCATTACCTTTTTTAATGCACAAAAAAATGCTCATTAAATTAATAGAGTTACAATGATTAATATATTATTGTTGCATAAAAAAAACAGACAAACGTCTGTTTCATCTATTCTTATTCACTTACATATGGTAATAAAGCCATTTGACGTGATCTTTTAATAGCAATAGCTAATTGTCTTTGGTATTTTGCACAAGTACCAGTAACACGTCTTGGTAAAATTTTACCTCTTTCAGAGATAAATCTTTTTAATAATTCTGTATCTTTATAATCAATATGAGTTATATTGTTTTTAGTGAAATAACATACTTTACGTCTTCCACCACGTTTTTTGTAGTTCATTTGATTATCTCCTTTCTAGAATGGTAATTCATCATCAGAAATATCTAATCCACTTAAAATGTCTTCTGATGAGTTATTGCTTTGATTAAAATCAGCAAAGAAATCATTATTTTGTTGATTATTTTGTTGAACATTAGGTTGAGCATTATTAACTTGTCCAGTTGATTTTGATTCTAAAAATTGAACATTATCAGCAAATACTTCAGTAACATAAACACGACGTCCATCTGCTTCATAACTTCTTGTTTGAATTCTTCCATCAACACCAATTTGTGAACCTTTTGAAACATAAGCAGCCATATTGTCTGCGGTACGTCCCCAAGCAACACAATTAATGAAATCAGCTTCTCTTTCACCATTTGCATTCGTATATGTACGATTAATTGCAAGAGTGAAATTTACAACACTACTTCCACTATTTGTTTTCTTTAATTCAGGATCTTTTGTTAAACGACCCACTAAAACCGCTCTATTCATAAAACAGTCCTCCTAATTATTCTTCTTCTTTGATAACAATATGTCTAATAATATTACTATCAATTAAAGATAAACGTTCGTATTCAGCAATTGCTTCATTGCTTGCTTCAACTTTTAAAATAATGTAATGACCTTTGTTTACTTTTTTAATTTCATAAGCTAAGTCTCTTAATCCCCAGTCTTTAACTTCTAGCACTTTTGAACCATCTTCTGTGATTACTTTATTGTATTTTTCAACAATTTCGTTACTTAGTGCTTCGTCAAGACTAGGATGAATGATATACATAATTTCATATTTACGCATCCTAGGCACCTCCTTCTTGGTCTATGGCCCAACAATAAATATTGAGCGAAGGCGAAATAAACATTCGCTTTAATATTATATCACAATGCAGTATAGAAGTCACTAATTTAAAAAATTATTTTTTACCAAAAATTCATAACTACTAGCAATAAATCAAACAATAAACCCAATTCATTTATTTATATATTAATACTATAAAAAATATTTTATCTATTTGATTTATTATCACTTAAAATAAATTCTTTACTCAAAACTCTAATTCTTTCTAATAATCGCTTACCTTTAATAGGCTCAGATATTTTAGCAGAAGTTTCACCATAGTGATCTTCTAATTCACTCATCTTATAGTTTGATGTAAAATGTGTTATTTTCTCATTTTTCATTCTACTATCTAAAATAGGAAATAAAATTTCATCTCGTGCTATTGCATCCACTTTCTCAGCACCAATATCATCAATAATCAAAACATTAACATTCTTTAACCTTTTAATTAAACGATTAAATAAACTTTTGTCTTCTTGATCATAACTAAAATAAAGCGATCTCATCTCATTAAAAAAATCATTTAATAAAATATAAGCACACGTCTTGTTGTCTTTTAAATTGATATTTAATAAAGTTTCAATTATAAAAGTTTTTCCAATACCCGGAGCACCACTTAAAAACAACCCTTGTTTTACTTGATTTTTATTTAATAAAGAAATATATTCATAAACACTAGCTCGACCCTTACTTTTTTTAAGATCACTTACCTCTGGCAAATCTTTAGTTAAATCAAAAGTTGTATACAATAGATTTTCATATCTTTTTTCAAATTTTTTCTTTTGTTTTAAACACTCACAAGGAACATACTTTAGACCATCATTATCAAGTTCAAGACGATAACCTCTAACTTTTTGTTTGCACATTCCATAATCATCACACAGCATAGCCATTCTTTTGCTTTCAATAACTTCAACTAATTCAATAAATTCAATATTATCTAACTCACTTTGATATTTTTTATATTCTTTAATAAAAAAATCATCGTTTTTATATTTTTCTAATATTCTATTTTTATAGATATCCACATTTATATTATTCTCTAATTCAATTTTTTTCATCACTTCACCTTTTTTCTAAATCAGATAAAATACTATCAATATACTTTGATTCCTCATCTGACATTTCATTTTTATCAGCAATTTGATACCAGTCATCAGCATTTCCAATAACTTTTTTCTTTGAATAATTATTTTTTCTTTTATTATTATTATCGTTTTTATTAATTAAATCAATTCTTTGTAAAGCTAATTCAACAGTATTAATTCCATCTATATTCCAACTATTTGCAATCGCTTTTAAATAATTCAAATTAATAGTACCATTTTTTTTGACAACATATTCCACCAATACATTAAAGACACCATTGCTCATTGTATAATCTTTCATTATATTTTCTAAATTAATCAATAAATCTTTATCAATCTTTAATGAGTTACAATATTTTTTCAAATAATCAAAAACACTATTTTTTTCATATTTATTTGTTGCATTATCATTTCTCAAATAAACTAAATCTAATTCAGTTTTATGTTTTCTTATCTTATCTTTCATTTCTATACTTTTAATTAGCTCATTTAAATCAATAGTATTATTTTCACTACATTCAACAATTGATTCAACTATGTCATTAGTTGTCATTGGATAAGTAAGAAGTAACATTTCAATTGTTTTCTTTACTTTTGATTCATTAATTAAATTTTGAAGGTTATAATTTTTTAAAGCCTCTTTTATTAAAGAAAAATCAACATCACTTGCTATTTTTGCATAATTATATTCTTTATAAGTATCTTTACCATTAAGTATTCTTAAATCATAATTCATTGAAAAAACATCTTGATATTTTTTAGAAATATTTTCATATATAGTTTCATCAGTTTCATTTAGAGCAAAAAACATCTTTGTTTTATTATAATCCTCACTATCTAATGCATTTTTCAAATTACTTGTTAATAAAGGATTTTGAAAAAAAGTACTTGGTTGTTCAGGTGAAAAAATCTTTATATGATAAAAATCACTTTCCTTATTTTTTCGATATAAAGTTTGTACTAAACCTAAACTCTCTAAAACATTAAAACAATGAACTAAAGATTGTAAATCAATATTCATTATTTTTATTAATCTTTTTATATAGGCTGGACTAGAGTAAATACGATCAATTTCAACTTCAGACCAAAGAGTAAAATATAATGCTGTTGCACTATGACCTATAATAGGTTGATATAGAGTTGTTAAAACTTTACGATCAAAAGAATTTAATTGCGTATGACAATTAACTGTATATATATTATCGGCTGCTAAAAAGTCATTCATTAAATCACTCCTAATCTACTTTTTTTATTTGAAAATAAACACCACTTACTCCTGCAATATCATAATCATTAATTAAGTTTTCATCAGCAAAATGATAAATTCTAAAAATTGGTTTTATTATTAATTGATATTCTCCATCATTTTCAGCTACGATATTTAATTTTTCATAATCTTCGCTTTTATATCCTTTTAAATATTTTTTGATAACATTGGCATTTATTGTATTATCTTTTGTATCAATAAACTCTTTAAATAATCCTTCTTTATATAACTTGTTAAAATCTACTTTTTCATCCTTTTTAAGATTTAATTTTGTTATATTAACAAAGTTATTTGGTGAAGTCATATCAAGATAACTAACTTGATATTGACATTTAGCTGAGTAATCATTTAATACAGAATATTTATTCTTTGTTTCTTTATTATATTTAAAAGTTTCAAATTTTCCTAAATTAAATTCATCAAAAACCATCATTTCATCATACTCAACAACAAAATTATCAAGATTACTTTTTGTGCAAAGCTTTTGAATGTTTTTTTCATTTGAAAAAACTATTGAATGATTGTTTGTTGTATTTGCTTTTAAACTAGATTGACTAAGTGCGTAGTTACTACACCCACTTATCAATAATCCCATTAAAACTATTAATCCGATCTTTTTCAAATTACTCACCCACTTTAATATATTCCATACTTATACCATCAAAAATATATTTACTTTCTTTATAAACACGTTTATTATTTTTAAGTTTATAAATATTATTTTTTGCAACCTTTATATCAATCGCTAATACATATTTTCCACTACTATCATTTTGATTTGGACCAATCAAAATGCTTTGTTCTTGAAAGTTATCTATTGTTTTTGGTACTAGATTTTTAAATTTACTATCATTTAAATAAAATTTTAAACTTTCAATTATTTTTTTATCTAATTCACTTTTATTTTCTTTTTTACCAAGTTGTTTTAAAACTTCTTGATAGCTAATTTGATAGGCTTGATCATTTCTTGATTTTTCGTGTTCAATACTAAAATCATCAACCACAAGATATTTCTTTAAACTATAACTTTCTACACTAACGCATTTACTTTTTATATATTGTTCACTAATATCTTCATCATTTTTAGATAATTTTTTAGAATCTAAAAGACTTGTTAAATCAATCGCTTTATTAGCACTACTTGATACTTTATAACAATCGTTATAATACCCTTCTTTTTCTAATACAATATTTTTTGTTGGTTTAACCAAAAAATTATTGTACGCCCAAAATAAGATGATAATTATTAAAACAATTCCTATATATTTAATATTTTCTTTTTTCAAAAAAATCTTCCTTCCACAATCAAATTGCATTACAACAATAATAATATTTTATTAATATTTCGTAATTACAATTATAGCATTTTTTTTATTATATAAAAAGGATATACAAAAAAACACCTCACTTTTTAGTGAAATGTTTTCTAAAGTTATTTATCTATTACTATTACCTAAATTATTATCTTTTAATAAAACATCGTGAGCTCCACCCTCAACAATACTAGTAGCAGAAACAAGTGTTATTTTAGCCTTTTCTTGAAGTTCTTTAATAGTTAATGCTCCGCAATTACACATTGCCGATTTAATTTTACTAAAAGTTTGTGGTAAGCTATCATGAATACTTCCAGCATAAGGTACATAAGAATCAACACCTTCTTCAAAAGAAAGTTTTGAATCACCACCCATATCATAACGTTGCCAGTTACGAGCACGAGCAGACCCTTCACCCCAATACTCTTTCATATAGTTTCCATTAATAACTACTTTACTAGTTGGACTTTCATCAAAACGAGAGAAGTAACGACCAAGCATACAGAAATCTGATCCCATAGCTAAAGCTAAAGTTATATGATAATCATGAACAATTCCACCATCAGAACAAATAGGAACATAAATACCAGTTTCTTCAAAATATTTATCTCTTGCTTTAGCAACATCAATTACAGCAGTTGCTTGTCCTCGTCCAATTCCTTTTGTTTCTCTAGTAATACAAATTGAACCTCCACCGATACCAATTTTAATAAAATCAGCTCCAGCATCAGCTAAAAATCTAAACCCATCTTCATCAACAACATTTCCAGCTCCAATTTTTACTGTATCACCATAAGTCTTTTTAATATAATCAATTGTTAGTTTTTGCCATTCAGAAAAACCTTCAGAAGAATCAATACATAAAACATCAGCACCTGCTTCAATTAAAGCTGGCACTCTTTCTTCATAATCTCTTGTATTAATCCCAGCTCCAACAATATAACGCTTTGAACTATCAAGTAAAGCATTAGGATTATCTTTATGAGAATCATAATCTTTTCTAAAAACAAATGCCACTAATCTTTGATTATCATCAATTATTGGTAAAGTATTTAATTTATTATCCCAAATAATATTATTTGCTTCTTTTAAAGTAATACCTTCTTTTGCATAAATAATTCTATCAATTGGAGTCATAAACTCTTTCACTTTAGTTGCAACATCTAAACGACTAATACGATAATCTCTACTTGTTACAATTCCAATAAACTTTCCATTTGCACTACCATCTTCAGTAACTGCAACTGTAGCATGTCCAGTTTTCTTTTTCAATTCCAAAATATCAGCTAAAGTATTTTCAGGACTAACATTTGAATCACTTGTTACAAAACCTGCTTTATGCATTTTAACACGCTTTACCATAGCAGCTTGTTCCTCAACACTTTGAGAACCAAAAATAAAAGCGACTCCTCCTTCTTTAGCAAGAGCAACACCCATTTCTTCACCAGATACTGATTGCATTACAGCAGAAACAAGTGGTGTATTCATAGTTATAGCTGGAGTTTCACCTTTTTTAAATCTTGTTAGAGGTGTTTTTAAAGACACATTATCTGCAGTACACTCCTTTGAAGAATATCCTGGTACCAAAAGATATTCACTAAACGTTCTTGATGGTTCATCATAATAGTATGCCATTCATTATTCACTCCTTCTTTATATTTTCACATTTTACTTATTATACACTATTTAAGAGTATTTGCACAGTAAAACAATAAAAAAAATTTATAAAAAACTACCTTAAATCATAAAAGTAAGGCAGTAGTTCATTTTATTCACTTGTTGAAATATCATGTTTTTCAAAACGCAATACTTTTTCTAATTCTAAAACTGATAATTCCACTTGATAACCAATTTTTCCAGCATTAACATAAAAGGTCTCTTGATTATCAACACTTTCATCAATTACTGTTTTAAATTGTTTTTTCATACCAATTGGTGAACAACCACCATGAACATATCCTGTTAATGGAAGTAAATCTTTAGATTTAAGCATCATAACAGATTTTTCATTTACAGCCTTTGCTGCCTTTTTTAAATCCAATTCTTTACTAACTGGAACTACAAAAACATAATGTTCACCACTTTTACCAGTTGTAACTAACGTTTTAAATAGTTTGTCTGTTGATTGATTTAAAACCTTAGCAACTTCAAGTCCACTAATTGCACCAGTATCAGCATAACTATGCACATCATATTTAACTTTTTTTTGATCTAAAATTCTCATTGCATTTGTTTTCATAATAATCACCTATAAATATCTTATCATTTATCTTTTTGTTTAACAACTTTATTTAAAAAGCCACTGTATAAACAGTAGCTTAATAACTATCTTTTAACTTTTTTACCTTTTGCATTATAACGATATTTTAAAGTTTTCTTCAATTTACCATTTTTATATGTCTTTTTAGTATAATATGCTTTCCCATATTTATTTGATTTTAATTGACCTTTTTTATTATATCTATAATCAACATAAGTAGATTTTTTACCCGATTTATAATTTGTAGTTGTATCTCTTTGTTTTTTACCATTTTTATAATATGAAGTCACTTTAACTTTTACTAATTTACCAGTATTTAAATTTCTAGTAGTAGTTTTATTTGATTTTAATTTAACACTAGAATAGTATGTTCTAATATTTGCCAAAGTAGTTACATACTTTTTATTTTTACTTCTTTGAATAGTAGTATTACTAGTTAATTTGCCTTTAACATTATATGTTAGTGTTTGTTTTTTAGTAATAATACCATCCTTTTTAGTTTCTGTATATTTTTTAATTAATAACCATTTATTATTAACTTTTTGATATGTATATGTAGTTGAACCTTTTTTCTCAGTTCTAATTGTAATTTTATCAATTGCTTTTTTAGCATCTAAAATATTTTCATACCAATCACTTACAAATGTTTTATTTTCAGCACTTAAACTATTGTATCTAGCAATAATACTATCAACTAAAACTTTATCATTATAAGTTACTTTATTTGGATCAATCAATTCAATATCTTCATTAATTTTATTAACTAACTCTTGTTGAGCTGAAATTTCTTTTTTTGCAGCTTCGTACATTTGATATCCTGCTTCATTATTTTCAATATAGATTTTTTGAGCATCCTTTGATAAACCACTTAATAGCGATTCTATTTCTACAATATAACCTTTATTTTTTAATGATAAAGAATCTGGTATATTA
Source organism: Bacilli bacterium PM5-9 (assembly GCA_029893765.1). Classification (NCBI taxonomy): domain Bacteria; kingdom Bacillati; phylum Bacillota; class Bacilli; species Bacilli bacterium PM5-9. The sequence continues at coordinate 31,784 of JARXZD010000006.1, read as the reverse complement.
CTAATTTTTTTATCTAATTCATTATACACTTCTTTATTTTCTTCTAAAGTAGACATATATACTAATTCTTCAATAATAGGTTTTATTTTTTCTTTTTCAATTTCATCTCTTAAATTTTGATAATTAGCATTTATATGATCAATATATGCTTTGTATTTATAAGCAATTTTTTCATTACCATTAACTATTCCCTTAATATTATTAACATCATTTATAATTGTATTTGGGTATATATTTTTTTTAAAACCATCCCAAAAACCATCACTACTTTGTTCCAGTAATGTTAAATACATTGAATTGATACTATTTTGAGCATCACTTGATAGATTAGTATAATTTGCTAGTAATTTTTCTGTTTTAAGACTATCCATCATTACAAGAGAGCTTAATTTTGCTGCTTCTTGATTCATACTTTCTATTACTAAATTATAATTGTTTGATAATTTTTCTTCATTGCTTATTACTATTCCAGTATTATCATTTTTAAAATTATCAACTCTTTTTTTGATATCACTTATTTTGTCATAATCAGTATATTTAGTCATTGTTGAACTTTTTTCAATTAAAACCTCAATATCACTTTTAGTCACTTCTTTTGATTTACTATCGATAAAAACAAATCCACCATTTGAAAAATCATTATATGGAATTACTAATGTTCCATCATAAAAAGGTGTAACGCTATTTGAATTATATGCCTTCATATCATCACTTTTATATTCAATAAATGTTGGCATTGTTCCATTATTCAAGTCTTTAGCAATTATTAATTTTCCACTAACATATTCTAAAAAATATACATAAGTAGCACCATCACTAAATTCACTAACTAATGGAATTGACTGTGTTCCATAAGCCATCTCAGTTCCAATTAAATTTAAATCTTTATCTAAAACTGAAAAACCTTTACCACTTTGACCACCAGATGGAACATAAATATTTTTTTCTCCAATCGCAAAACCACCAGAAATAGTTTTTACTTCATCATTCATTATTATATTTGAACGATCAAATGTTCTATCAAGCATTGGAATTTTATATAATTCATGAGTATCTTGTGTTCCAACATATATTGCATTTTCTTTTTTATCATAAACAATTGTCGATCTAACTTTTCTAACATCACTTGATGGACTTAATTGATATTTATCAAAAATTAAATCAGTTGTAAGATGATGTGATATAACTTCACCATTATCTCCTGCAAAGATTACGGCATTGTTTACGATTACAGGATCAGCCCAGTAATAACCTGAGTCAACTTGATTTTCTTCTTCTTTTGGATATGTCCAAGCGAATTCTTTAATTTCATCACTTTTACTAGTATCATCATCTTTTACATTGATTGCGAAGAAGAATCCATCAGATGGCATAGAAGATGCACCCTTCGGAATTGTGTAACCACTATATATATATCCATTATAATATGTGATTGCTGAAAGAGCTTGCACATTATCAATTACTTCAGTTTTCCAAATTGGTTTAAATGTATCAATATCAACAGCAACTATATTTTTGCTTGCTGCTATAAATATTTTATTTTCACCAAATGCAATCTTGCTAAAAAAACCTACATATCCTACAGAAGTTTTTCGACCAGTTAATGAGCCATCTTTATTAAACTCAACTAATTCGCTACCACTTACAGCATACATCTTATCACCAATAATTACTGGATCCATAACATATCCACTTGATTTTACTGTAGTAATACTTCTAATATCTTCTAAACTTGTTGGTGTTTTAGAATAAGTAATTTTATTATTTTCTCTATTACCACCAAAGCCATTCCAATCTTCAACAGAATCAGCATTTACATTACTTGTCAACAAGCAAAAAAATGCTAAAGCTATTGCTAAAAAATTAAATCTTTTTTTCATTATAGTTCTCCTTTTTCAATTTTTCACAACAAAATAAAAAAACGACATCGGGGTCGCATATTTAAAAAATTGGTATATCATTCTCGCAAATAAAAAAAACGTTTGCGAGAAACGTTACTTAAGAACCAATGGTTTCTAAATAATTTTCCCTCCGAAAAATACTTTTAGTCCATTTATATAAAGTTCCTGACTTAACAAATTGTATCACAGTAGCGGTGGGGCTGTGTAGGATTTACACCTACTTCCTTGCTATATAAATAGTTATTTAGTTGTTAAAAAAATTATATCATATTTAAACTTCATGTCAATTATAATCTGCTCAACTTTTGATATTTAACATAAATTTTTACTTTTTTCATCTTTTTGATATTCTTATTTTTGTTAATTAATCTCTTTTATTATAAATATACCTTGTTTTTACTTTTTATTTATAATTATACTTTCAATGATATTAGTGTTTTATTAGATGTAGAAATAAATAATTGTTTATTGTAATAACTAATTTCTTAAAAATTATTGTTATTAGAAAAGTAATGCTTATTAATAGGCATTACTTTCATATTTTATATAAATTTTACAAATATAATACAATCTATAAGTTCATAATTAATTACTTATTATCTGTTTCCCATTCTATTTTTAAATTAATATCTGGAATATCTTCTAAAAAATCAGTAAAATACTCCAATAATCGTTTTGCATTTTCAGTTATTTCATTTATAAACTCAATACTAATTATAATTACACTTTCTTTTTCTATATTTGTATGTTTGCCTGCCTGACCACTAACAAGAACACCAACATTATATCTATTATCATGATTGAATACATAACATACAATTATAAACTGATCATTTTAAAATTATTCATCCAAGGAAAAATTTCATTATGTAAAAACTCATCATTTTCTTCTTTTTTTTCGAAAATCATTCCGTTCTCTGTTGCACGATTCATCGGAGATAACAAAATGAATTTCGCATATATATCATCATTAATGTAGAAAAAATACTCATATCCTTCAGAGTTTGTTGACTTAAAATCTTCACCATTTAGGTTTATTTTTCTATATATAAGCTTAATAACTGCATTTCCTTTTTCGAAATTATTTTCTATAACATCTTTATCATATTCAAAGCTTAGAATATCATCTATATAATTATATCCAATAAATTTATTAAACCCATCATCAGTATATCTAAAACTATAAGAAATTACATCATGTTCAATCCAAAAACTAATATTGTCTATATAATGCCACTCAAGTAGCATTCCATCTTCATCAATTTTTTCAAAATATTTATTACTTCTTTTTTGATAATAATAGTCAAACTTTTCTGTCACTTTACTCGTCTTCATTCTTTTAAAATAGCTATCATTTAATATAAAATAATGGCTTTTATACTTAAATGATATATCAGTTTTACCTCTACAAATAGCAAATCTATTTTCAATATGTTTGAAATTTTCATTAAAATCAATACTATAATAGTTTTTATTAAATATTTTAAGTTTTCTCAATCTGATATCAACATATTTACCTTCTCTTTTTTGGTAATCTTCTAATGCTAATGAGTCACTAAAAACTTCTTTATTAGAATGTCTATTACAAAAAATTAAAAAAGTTAAATCTTCAACATAGAAATTTTCAATTTTAATCATCTCCCTTTATATCTTATTTTTAAATATGCAATATACTTTCCCTTTGAATTTTTTATTTGAAATTCAAGTGTTGGGCTACCTTCACTACTTTTTTTCTGACTACAACCCTTCTACCATCATGTAATTCTCCAACTTTTGTTCCAGTTTTTTTGTTATTTGTTAAACTCTTTTTGAAATTAAATTTATAAAAATCCTGCTTTGCAGTTCCATAATCTCCTGCTTTTTCATAGTTCTTTAAATTTCTATTTTTATTTTTAGTTGTATTCTTCGTGTTTTTAACTATTTTATCTATTTTCTTATTATTTTTATTTTTTAGTATATTATTCCATTTATTTTTATAATATTTTCCTATATTGTTAGATCATAACTAACTCCATTTATTACCATTATTTGAGCATAAAGAAATATATTTATTCCATACCAAAAAACGATAGCAACATTAAATTTACGATGATAATTTTCTCTATTTAAAAATTTGAAAATCATTTCATTTTGATTTTCTTTGTTTAAAAAAGCAAATTCGCTAAATTCTAACCAAAAATCATCATTAAATTCAATTTTTTCTTCTTCACTAATATCATCATCATCATAAAATATTGCACCAACATTTTTCAATTCTATTTTGTGTTTAACATCTTTATCATCTTCATATACATTCTCTAGCAATATTGAAAATTCTTTCTTTACAATATCAAAATTATATTCAATAACTTTTGTTTCACAAAAACCTTCTAACATATTATTAAAATCATTACTATTAATTATTTTTTCCATAATTATTTCTTTCCTTTATTTTTATAATTCTCTAATTATTTTTAGTGTTTTTCTTCTATTAATTTGCTTTTTTTAAGTATCAATTGATATGATGCAATAATATAATTAATATCTATTTATAAAACTTTATCAGTATATAAATCTATAAATTTCAAATGTTTTTCCCATGAAAATATTTCTTTACCAATAAAATCATCACCATGCCTTTTTTCTATCCTTAATGCTTTGTCTGTAGCTATATACATTGGAGATAATATTATGATTTCACAATATAAATCATTATTAATATAAAACATATATTTATATTTAATATTTTCAGCTTTCTTATTTTTTATGCATGTTTCCTCTTTTGATTTAACTTTTACAATAGCATCACCTTTATCTAAGTTTTTATATAGTATATTCTTATTATATTCTAGTTTCACTATATCATTAACATAATTATATGCAACAAATTCATTTAATCCATTATCACTTCTACAAATAAAATACGCGATAACATCGTATTCTAACAAAAATGATACTCTATTAATATTATGGCTTTCAAAAATAATTTCCTGTTTTTTTGTTTGCTTAAAAAAATTATCAGTTCTTTTTCTGCTACTATAATCAATTCTTGACATTGAAGCATAAGTTTTCATTCTTTTAAAATCACTATCTTCAATATAAAAATCTAAATCACTATATTCAAAATGGTAATTAATTTTTTTTCTTTTTATAAATGGTATTTTTTCAAAATAACTACCTTTTTCATAATTTAGATGATAATACTTTTTATTGTAAATTTTCAATATATTTAGATTAAATATAACATCCTTTGCTTGTTTTTGAATATAAAAGCTTTCAAATGATAAAAAATCATTATATTTATTATCATTGAAAAATCCACCAACCTTACTTTCAAAAGTTAAGCTATCAACTATGAACTCATTCATTAAACTCACCTCCCTGTATATCTTATTTTAATGTATGCTAATCCATTCTTATATCCATTTAATTCTTTTCCATAATCAATATATTCAAAGCTTTTCTTTACTTTCTTTTTTCATTTACTACTTTTGAAATACTTCCATTTAACTTTGTTAAATAATAATCATTATTTGATTTTATTATATCATATCCATATGTATATGTTTTATCATTATCATTTTTACTACTATCTTCATTTAATATTTTATCATAAGTTATTTTTATGATTTCTTTATAAGATAATTATTTTAAATTAGTAAAGTATATTAAACTCTAAAAAATAAGTATATTTAGAAAAGTAATGCTTAATAATAGGCATTACTTTTGTTAAATATTTTAAATCAATTAAGCACAAGTCTTAATTAATCACTCATCGTCATTTACAACCAGATAAACATTAAACCTTCTTCTTTTTCCTTCTACAACTGTATGAATAACCTCTTCTTCCCAAAAAGGTAAAATATTTGTTACAAACATGTCAATAAATAAATTTACTTCATCAACTCCAATTTTAATTAATTTGAAAAAATCATATATAATTAAACATACATCTTTACTTTCCTCAATCCATGTTAGATCAGTCATCCAATCAATATATGCATCATAGATAATACGTTTTTTATATATAAAATCATCAGTTAAATCAAATTTATACATCATTTCATAATATAATTCTTTTTCATTTTCAATTTTTTTACTGTATATTTCTACAACGAATACTTCTTTTTTGATATTTCTCTTTATTTCCAAAATTTTCTCACTACTTATTACATACATGTTATTATTCATCAAATTTCACACTCCTATTTTATTCTTTTAAAATTTTTATAGTGATTCCAAGTATAATATATTCTACCATCACCATCACGAACAAATCTTCTACTACTTCTAGTTTTTTCTGAAATTTTATTATCAACATCATATTCATTATAAGATAATTATTTTAAGTTAGTGAAGTATATTTAAATCTAAAAATAAGTATATTTAGAAAAGTAATGCTAAATAATATACATTACATTCCTGAATATTTTAATCTAATTAAGTGTAAATCTATTATGATTACTCATCATCATCAACAACTAAGTAAACATTAAAGTTTCTTCTCTTTCCACCCACAACAGTATGAACAACTTCCTCCTCCCAAAATGGAAGTATATGATTAACTAGTCTTTTAGTAAAAAAATCTCTTGATGTTTTATTACTATCTAATAATTTATAATAATTATTAACAATTAGTAGAATAGATTCGTCACTATTCATCCACGTCAAATCTGTCATCCAATCATTGTAAACATCATAATTAATTCCATTTTCTTCGACCACATTATTAGGTAAATTAAATTTTTCCACCATTTCACAGTATAAATCTCTCTCATTTTGTATTTTGTCACCTTCTATTTTAACAACAAAAGTATTGCACTTTATTTTTTTAAATTTTTTTTCAATTTTGCTTTTTGTAATAATATAAACATTATTTTCCATTAAATAACTCCCTATCATATTCTTCTAAATACTTTATATTGATTTTTTCTAATAATCTTTTTTTATCAATATTCATAACAATTCCACTTTTTTAATTTTCATATATTTTACCAAATAGTAAATTCTATGTAAATTGTATCATTATGCCATTTAAAAGTCTATTTCACTTTTTATTCATCATTTATTTTTGTATATAATTTTTTTTAATATTTCAAAAATATAAAACAGCTATTTTTCACAAAGAAAAAAGGATAACACAATGGTTTATCCCTTATTCAATATTTTTATTGCTTTGATTTTTTTGATACAAAAGCATAGACACTTAACATTGTGATAAAATACGACAAAGTTAAAACATACGATCCATATTCAGAACCAGTTTTAGGTGGTTTTTTATCTGGATTTTTATCACTAGAATCTTGTGTTATTTTAACATTAATATCAACATCAATCATATCAAAATAATTACCATTATCATCATGATAATTTGCTTTATAAGCATATGTACCTTTTTTAACACTTTGATTTGGATTTTTCCAAGTCCATCCTTTTGGTAAGATAAACGTTTTTAATAAAGGTAATTTTTCATTGCTACCTATTTTTGCTGAAAACCCACTAGGAATCTTTGGTGCAGCTTGCTCAATAATCAATTTTGTGTTTCCTAAAACACGATTATAATTATTCATATCTTTAGCATCAAAATACATTTCTCTAGTTTCAATTCCAGCATTTGGTTTATCATCACTTTTCACAAAGAAGAAATCACCAGAAACCGAACTTGACTCACTTCCATCAAAAATAGCTTTATCAACACTTTGTCCATAAGTAATAACAGCTTCATTTGGGAAAACTACACTTGGACTTGCTTTATCAATTGTATACACTTGCCCTAAATTAATACCTTTTTCAACATAATAATTACTTGAATCTTTACCAATTAGTCGAACAATTAAAGCTTGATATGTTCCAGCATTAATTTTTCTTCCATTCGCAACAAGAAGATTGCAATCATCATAATCATACGTTCTTTTCAAACTATCTTTTGGTACTAAATTAGTTATATTAGCCTTTATATTAACTTTATTTCCAGTATAAACAAGGTTTTCATAACCATCCCACTCAAACATCACTCGTCGTTGCTTAATAGTGTATGAACCATTTTCAATAGTAATATTGTAGTTTTTATTACTTACATCAGCATCATTAACAATACGATAAACACCTACACTAGCTCTATTATATTTTTTAGATGTACTATCACTAATATTGTAATTACTTAAGTCATAATCATTTTCATCAACAATTTTTAATGAAATATTTAATGAATTAATATTTTCGCTATACGCATAACTACCCTCAATCAAATCAAGATCACTATTTGTGAATGAAGCAAGTTCATTTCCATATTCTTCTTGGTATAATTTATTAACTTTAAAAGAAATATCTCTTGGGATAACTTCAAGTACTATACTAGCATCTTTTGGTGTATCAACTAAGATATTATCTGGTTCAAAATGTACTGTATACCCACTAGAATACTCGCCAACATTTGGATATAATGAACCATCTGTATTAGTTAAAGTAAATGTTCCACTTCCTGAACCACCTTCAAATTGAGCCTTATCAAAAGTATCTCCATAAGTTAATATAGCTTTTTCAGGCATTACAGCTTCATCAGATGCTCTAACAAAGAAGCGTCGTTCTTCATTACTTTTATCTTTTAAGATTTGATAATTACTACTATCACTTCCACTTAACGATATTGCCTTAACAACATGGAATCCTGAATCATTGTATTTATCATTAATTAAAACTAAATCATCATTAACTACTTTATAATATTCATAACTTGCAATTATGCAATCATCACTATTAACAAGATTATTTATAGTTGCACTTGGTCCATTAACTCCTATTTCATCACCAATGCGAATATAGTTAATATTTGTCCAACTTAAATTAACAACACGTTTTGCAATAGAATAATCTTTTTCTAAAAGCGTTCCATCTGAAATTTGATAATTTTTAGCATCATTACCAGCTAACCCAGTAATTGTTGCTTGATGCACACCAGCATTTATTTTATCTCCGCCATCAATAACTAAATAACAATCTTCATATGAAGTGTTATTTGCTACTAAATTATTAATTACTGCTTTAACATTTTTACTAGTGCCATCATAAACAAGGTTACTATAATCTACCCATTCAATAGCAATCAATCGTGGTTTAATTTCATAAGAACCTTCTTCAACACTAACATTATAATTTTTATTTAAATCACTATCATTTTTCACAATACGATATGTATCAATGGGAGCTAGATTATATTTTAGATTATCAATACCAGTTGTATTATATCCACTTATATCATAATCACTATTATCAACAATTTTTAATGTAATATTCAATGAATCAATACTATCTTGATAGCCATATGTTCCACCATTTAAAACAAGATCTTTTTTTGTTAAAGTTATTAATTCATTACCATATTCTCTTTCTGGTGATGTTTTCAACTTAAATGATATATCTCTTGGGATAACTTTAAGTAATATATCAGCATCTTTTGGTGTATCAACTAAGATATTATCTGGTTCAAAATGAACTTGATATCCAGTTGTATATGTTCCAACTTCTAATTTTTTTGAACTATCATCACTAACTAATGTAAAAGTACCACTACCAGAACCACCCTCGAAAATTGCTGTATCAAGTGTTTCACCATAAGTAACAATTGCTTTTTCTGGCATTACTGCTTCAGCACTTGCACGAACATAAAAACGTTTTTCTTCATTACTTTTTCCTGTCTTTAAGACATACTTATTACTGTCATCACCTTTTAATGAGATAGCTTTAACAATATAATAACCTGCTTCCTTATAGCTATTAGTTAATGGAATTAGTTTATTTCCTTTCTCTTGGTAATATTCATATTTATCAACAAGACAATCATCACCTGTAACAAGGTTTTTAATAGTTGCATTTGGTCCATTTTCCCCTATTGCATCACCAACATGAATATAATTAAGTTTGGTCCAAGATAAATCAGCAGTTCGTTTAATAACTTTATAATAACTTCTTGCAAGATTACTAAAAGTATATGTGTAGTTTTTAGAGGCTTTAGATAAATCACCATCTAATTTAAATTCTCCTGTTTTCATTGTATCAAGAATAGGTACATTATTATCATGCGCAAAAACTCTAACTCCAATACTTTCTACAGTATCATCAAATTTTAATTCACCTTTACCACTACCAGCCATAACATACATATCACTAATATTGGTTGGATCAACATATCCATCATCGCCTTTTTTAGAAGCATAAGGAACAGAATATGAATTAACACCTATTTCAATTTTTTCTGGAGTTACTTCTAATGGTATAAAAGGACCCGGTACAATATAATCATCACCATATTCTCGTGGTTCTACATAAAATACTTGAATTTTTTTACCAGTATCACTTACTTCAGGATGATTAGCTAAATCTTCAATTTTAAAATAACCATTACCATATTTTATTGAAGAACCAACTAAATCAACTTCACTCCACTTATCACCATATTCAGCCTTAATAGAAGTTGGAAAAGTAATATCTAATCTTGGAGATGCAAAGTTTTTTTCATAAATTTTCTTAGCCCAATATCCATCAATATAATCCATCATTACAATTCCAACAAAGTCATTTGATGTTGGTTTAATATATTCACTATGACGAATATCTCGATTAATTGTTCTTGCAGTGCCTATTGGTGGCCCATCAGCTATACTAGTGAAATTAAAGAAATAAGCATCTCGATTATGAGTTTCGGTTGCTGTTTGTTCAAATGTTCCTTCAATAAACTTTTTCTTGTCAGTTTCATCAGTACTATAGTAATCTTGAATCCAAACTTCAGCACCTAACTCGCCTTTAATTGATGAATTAATATTTAAAATTCGATGTGCCCTTTTTGCTGTAGAACTTGTATTATGTTCATCCCAATTAGTTACATCAAGACCCATTTTATCTTTATTGCTTGCTTTATTGCCTTCTAAATTATAACGACGTAAAACAATTATTTTACCACGAGCTTGTTTAACAGTAGGAGTTTTTTGTTCAGTCCAAAATAAATCAGGATAGTCTTTTAAATATTTCTCCATAGCTAAAGTAATTTTTTCATCGTTACCAAAAGTTTTATCACTTTTAAGACTTATGACTATAGATTCACTTGGATTATCACTTAAAAATTTTCTCATCCAACTCATAACATCAGATAAGTGTAATACTTTATTGTCTCTTTTTTTGCACTCTGCAAATTCAGTACCATGAACCAAACTAGGATCATCACCATATCCTAAGCGAAGATCAAATGATCGAACTCCAACCTTCAACATTTCATCAATGTAATATCTTTGAGTTTGAGCTAGTGATGATTGAGCAACAGCGTCCCCAGTAACATGCCCAGTTGCTGCATCATGAACACCTGGCATATTAACTTCGGAAAGCATCATTTCATCTGGTAAATTTTTCATCCATTTTCTAGCAGAAGAATAAGTACTATAATCATATCTTTTGGCATCATCAGCATCAATAACCTCAATATTCCATTTAAATGGTTTTTCACTTAATTTCAACTCAACATTATTTGCATCATCAAATTTCTCTAATGAAACATATAACTTTTTTGAATCTTCATCTTTTAAACTGTTAATTTTACTTAAACTATTAACAATATAATATGTACCATCACTATTACGCTCTAAATTCCAATTTTGGCGAGAATCAGAATCATCTCGTGTCCAAACATGAATTTCTCCACCAGCTTTTGGTTTGCCAGTTCCTTGAACATCCCAAAAAAGTTCTGATTTTCCTCTTTCATCAAATCTTTTAAAATGACTTATAAGATAACCATCATCTTCTTCACCCTTTTTACCATCATACCATTCAAGTCTAAATTTTGAAGTAGTACCAATATTATAAAGATGTAGGACTTTTCCAGGAAGTGATCCATCATCATCAACACTAACATTACGATAATACCCATCAGGAGTAATAACAACCGTTGAGTCTTTCAAGGAATTTTTTATATCTCCTGTTTCAATTATAGCGTTAATATCTTTTATAACAAAAATATTAAAAGACAATAAAAAGGCAAAAAATAAGATAACTACCTTATTTTTCAAGACACTTCTTTTATGCATATAAATTCCCCCTTATTTTTAATTAGATAGACAAATATTCTTTTAAATTTAGAATAAACTATTACAAAATTAATACTTTATAAAAACACAAAAATCAACAAAAATTCATTTTTTATTTATACATCTAATTTTACATTAATGTAAGCATAAAGTAAAACAGTTTTAGATATATACTTTAAAAATAAATCCTTCATAATAAAAAACAACATTTTACTGTCGTTTTAAATTCGATATTTTTCATCAACTAATCCATACTTTAATTTAACTCTATTTAATTTTTTCATAAATGGATTATATAAAAAGAATAAAAAGACTACATTACTAATTGCATAATAAAACATAAAGGGAATAGCTGGAATTAACATTGCAATATATTTTTCAATCGTAAAACCTGAGCCTAGCACAGTTAAAAAATCAATTAATACAGAGAACATAACTCCACAAATAATAGCATATGTATATCTAATAAAAGGATTATCCATTAAATTTCTTTTATTTAAAACACCTGCTAAATAACCAATTAATCCCCAAATAAGCATTTGATATACCGACCATGGACCTTGACCAAAAAACATATTTGAAATCAGGGCACTTAAAGAACCACACATAAATCCAGATTCTTTTCCTAGTGCAGCACCAGCAATAATTATAATCGCAATTATTGGTTTAAATCCTGGTAAAAATCCAAAAACTATTCTTGATACGATTGCAATTGCACAAATAACTGCCACAACAATTACCTCTCTTGCTTCTGGTTTTCTTTTTTCATATTTATAATAGAAAGGTATACAAGATAAAACAGCAATTACCATTGATGTAATTAAATAATTATTTCCTTTAAAAAAGAAAATAAAATTTAAAGCAACCAGTAAAATTACTATTCCAATGATTATTTTGCTTTTTAGTGTTGATTTTGTTTGCATAATTCAATCACATCCTCGCATAATACAACATCATTAAATATTGAACGGCTCATTTTTGCAGCAGCAGTCGTATAAAAATTATTATCTTTAAAGAAAATTCTTGGCTTATCCTCAGATACTACTTCACCATCAAAAAACATCGCACATCTTGTTGAGTGTTGAGCACAAAACTCAATATCATGTGAAACTATTATTATAGTATAATTCTTATTTACAAGTTCTTTTAAGATATTAGCAAGATGCAATTTTGCAGTTGCATCTAATCCTTTTGTTGGTTCATCTAGTAATATAATATGTGGTTTCTTTAATAATATTTTGATTATTGCAACCTTTTGTTGTTCCCCACCAGATAAATCATAAGGATGCTGTTCTAATAAATGGTTAATTTTAAACTCTGCAACTAATTCATCAAGATAATTATATTGTTCAGCTTTTAAACCATCTTTCAATTCTTCATTAACTGTATCTCTTGAAAATAATAAAGTTGGATTTTGTGGTAAATATGCTAAATAATTATTATCTAAATGATTTTTATTTTTACTAACATCAATACCATCTATTAAAATTTTACCACGATATGGCGTAGCCAATCCAGCAATATTATTAATGGTAGTTGTTTTACCTGCACCATTTCCACCCAACAAACAATAAATCTCATTTTTATAAACAGTTAAATTTACACCTCTTAAAATATCATCTTGATCTTTAGTATATCTAAAATAAACATTTTTTAATTCAACTATCTTTTCATTTGAAATTTCAATATCGTTACTTTCAAATGATTTTATTTTTGGATTTGGAAAATAATAATTTAAAAATTTACGACCTTCCTTGATAGTTAATGGCATTTTTTCTGTTAAATCTAAAGCCAAAGCAACTCTAGCTGGAGTAGGTAATGCTTGAAAGAAATTACTATTACTATCAATTTCATTTACTTTTTGAGCTATTTCATATTGATTACCTTCAGCCATTATCTTACCTTGATCCATAACAACAATGCGATTAGCAACTTTAAAAACATCTTCTAATCTATGTTCAACTAAGATAATTGTTGTTGCAAACTCATCATTTATTTTCTTTAAAATATCAATAAACTCAACTGCAGCTATTGGGTCTAATTGTGATGTTGGTTCATCTAAAATCAAAACATTTGGTTGTAATAACATTGTTGAAGCTAAATTTAAAATTTGTTTTTGTCCTCCAGATAGTTTATCACTTTCTTCTCTGAATAAATTATGAATTCCAAAGAAATTTGCCATTTCAGCAACTCTTCTTCTAATAATTTGGCGATCTTCTCCAATATTTTCTAAACCAAAGGCTAATTCATGCCATACTTTATCAGTAACTATTTGATTATCTGGATTTTGCATAACATAACCAATATTAGTTGCACTTGATCTTAAATCCATTTCTTCAATTAATTTTCCTTGATAAAAAATTGAACCTTCTTTTGTTCCATAAGGAGTTAATTCCTTTTTTAAGTGTTTAATTAAAGTTGATTTTCCACAACCACTATCACCACATATAACAACAAAATCTCCCTCATTAATTTTTAAATTAACGCCATTTAAGGTATTTTCATTATTAAGAATATATTTAAATTTTAAATCTTTGATATTAATAATTTCCATCTTAATTCCTCCTTAATTTCAATAATAATTGGCATTAATAATAATAATAAGTATGAGCCATAAGCAAGTATACTACCAACACTTAATTTAAGTGGTGCAATTTCAGGGTAGTAATAAAAACGTAAATCTAAAAAATTATATAAAGCAAGATTTAAAAGTAATGATAGAACTATAAAGATAATGAAAACTATATCTCTTGCTTCTAATTTGTATAAATGAAAAGTAGTTCTATTTTTTAAACCATAACCACGTGCTTTCATTGTGTTTGCTGTATCAATTGAATTTTCAAATGCCCATGTAACTAAAATTGAAAATGTTCTAAAAATAGCTTTTAATCTACTCTTAATACTATTGGACTTATATGGATTGCCTCCAATTTTATTCATATTAATTATTTTTTTTAATTGAAGTTGAAAACGAGGAATAAATCTTAAAATCATCGATATCATTAATCCTATAGTTGGCATAACTGATGAAAAAATATAAATTATCTTATCAGAGTTCATTATTTTATTAAAGCTAAAAAACCAAAAAATTACGCTAACTAGCATTAAGGCAAAGACAACACCATAGACACAAGATTCTAATGTTATAGCATTACTATTTGCATAAAAAAGTGGTGTTGCACCTTTATGAACAAAAATAGGGTTAGCGATTGCTAAAAGAATAAAAAAGATACTAATAAACAATAATCTATTTTTAAACTCAGCAAATCCTTCAGTTTTTATTAGAAATATTATTGAAACAATAAAAGAAATTGCTAAAAAAATTGGATGTAGAAAAAACATTGTGAAAAAAATTACAGTAGCAAAATATAATAAATTAACGATTGGATGAAACGATTGAAACTCTCTCATATCTAATTACAACTTTTCATTGAATGACCTACATCGCAACCTAAATCACATGTATATACCATTCTTAAAATGTCTTTATTTTTTACTGTAATAGAACTCATACCATAATTTGGAAAAGTTCCATTAATACTATACATCCATCCACTCTCTTGACCTGCACTAAACTCATATAGGTGATTAATACCTTGAATATAAACACTATTATAAATATTTTCATTTGTTCCTTGATATTCCATTTGAATTCGATTAAGTCTAGTTGCTTTTTGTAATACTGAAAAAGCTGTTGAACCACTTGGAACTTCAATTGTTGTTTTTGATAAGACATAACCATTTGCAGGTACATACTTTCTTAACTCTGGTTTTAATTTATTATAATTACTTGATTTATTTAAGTTTCTTACATCAATATAAACAGTTACTTTAATATTTGATGATGAGTTTTTATCATTTGAACTAGAACTACTATTATTTTTATTAACATTTTTATTAGATTTAGTATTTGACTCTTCATCAGAATTGTTTGAATTATTTACACTTTCATCTTGATTTTGCAATGAACCATTCAATGAAGTTTGATTTGTTGTAGTATCATCACTTGTTAGTTGTTGTTGCTCATTATCTTGAGTATAATACTCATCTGTTGATTTAAAATCAATTCGAGATATACCAAAAGCAATTAATGCTACTACTAAAACTGCAATTATTATATTTTTATTTTTTTTCATCTTGTAGCCCTCTTTTACTAATTTTTCTTAATATATACTTTAATTGTTGCACCTATTTTTGCATAATCATTTTGTATTGATGTTCTAAGAACTGAGTTTTTTAAAAGCTCTTTATTATTTGAAGTTTCTTTAATAATTTTATATTTTAATTTAGCACCCTTTAAATTCAAATTATAAAAATACTTCTCAACATCTTTTTGCGTATATCCTGTTATATCATCAATAAATGGTTTACCCTCAGAATAAGTAACATTTATTTTTTGACTTGATGTTACATATGTTCCAGCTTGAATAGATTGTGAAATTAATTTACCATATTTTACCTTAGAATCATATTTTGATTTCACACTTACTTTAATTGAAGAGTAGGAACTAGCCGATGCTTTAGTCATTTTACTAAAATCAGGGACTTTAACACTCTTTCCTAATGATACCGTAACACTTAATGATTGTGATTGCGACATTTTTTCACCTTTTTTAATGCTTTGTTTTATAATAGCATTCTTTACTTTTTTAGGATGGGTTGAATAATAGTAATTAACTGTTATTCCATATTCTTGTGCCCAATCTTGCACTTCATATTTATCTGTCGTTTTAAAATCAGGAACAACAATATTTTTTGTTAAACTTGCTTTTCCTTTAGATACTTTAATAATCATTGCATCTTGGCGATGATAATTACTTGCACTAACAAAATCCCCTTCATACGAAATCGACATTACTTTGTCTTTTGGATATGTTTTACTATAAACTGCTTTTAATTCAACATTATCTAATTTATTATCTGAAATCCATTCATTTATTTCTGAAATATCCATATACATTAAATTAGGAACTTCAATTTTTTCTTCAGGATCAGCTCCTTTAGAAACTACTATTTCAAAATTACTTTTCTTTAAAATATGACTACCTTTTTTCTTCTCTTGTTTTAATACAATATTTTCATCATATTTATTTGAATATTTTTTCTCAACAATTAAATTAACGTTTGCTTCTTTAGCCCATGATTTAACTTGTGATAAATCTTTATCAACTAAATTTGGGACTTTGACAATATTAATCATTAAAACTATTAATGCTATTAAAATTAAACTAGCTATACCACCAATAATTAATAAAATTTTTCTTTTTCTTTGATTTTTTGAATAATTAACATCTTTAACAATTATTTCATCATTATTCACATCATTATTTTGCATTATAGCATCTTTTTTTACACTTGTTACTTGTTCATTAATTACACTATTATTAACTGTTTTATTTTGATATGTTTCATCACTATTAAACAAAGGTTTATCATTTATTTTCTCACTTGAAAAATCATTGCTAATAATACTTTTACCATCATAATTTTCATCTTCAAACTTATTTAAAAAATCACTCATATGATAACCTACCTTTCTTTAATCTTAAACATACATCCGACATTTTAGCGACTTCTAATGAATGTGTAACTACAATAACACATTTGTTATGCTCATGTGCTAGCTTTTGAAAAACTTTAACTAATTCTATTTCAGCATTTTCATCTAAATTACCTGTGGGCTCATCAGCTAAGATATAGTCAACATCCATTGAAAGTGCTCTAGCGATTGCTACTCTTTGTTGTTCTCCACCTGATAATTGACTTACAATACGATCTGATTTACTTTTGTTTAACCCTAAATATGAAAGTAAATTATAAGCTACTCGCTCTTTATTTTTTGGAATTTTATTTTGAGATATTTCCATTGCTACCAAAACATTTTCAATAGCACTTAAATATTTAATTAAATTATATGATTGAAAAACAATTCCAACTTTAGAACTACGATAATATTCATCTGAAATTAATTTATAATTAACATTATCAATAAAAATATCTCCTTGTTGAATTGTATCTAATCCTGCTAAAAGTGAGAGAAAAGTTGTTTTACCTGATCCAGAATGTCCTACGATCGTATAAAAGCACCCTTTATTAAACTCACATGAAATATCATCTAATATATATCTTTTATTTTCTCCATCTTGATAGAAAAAACTTAAATTATCAACTCTAATTGAACTCATTTTTTATCACCCTCACATTAAGATGTTTTTTGGCTTTAATCGTAAGATATAGATTGATGGCCCAACACTTGAAACAAGCATTGTAATAACACCAATTCCAATAACATATACAACATTTTTAATACTAATTCTAATATGATAGTTATTTGCGATATAATTATCATCAATTACTGAATCATCAAGATATGGTATTATATCGCTTGCACTAACATTATTATCACTTGTTGTTTCAACTTGCGTATTTTTCATTATTGTTTGCGAAACATTTTTAGCAACGAAACTACTTGTTGAAATAGCTAATGAAAAACCTATTAAACCAATTAGACACATTTCAATAGCAACTTGTCCTATGGTCTTATACTTCTTTTCACCAAGTGCTTTATATATTCCAAACTCTTGTCTTCTATTTATTAAAAATAAAACTACTGTTAAACTTAATATCGCAACTGCTAAAAATGACATTGTTACAAATGAAACAGAGGCAATATTATTTAAAATCATTGTACTTGAAATTGATTTTTGAATATTATCGTAATCTGAAACAAAGTATGATTTTTCTGGTAGATTTTGTTGTTCTTCTTCAATAAAATCTTGAAGAACATAAGGTGATTTAACAATAAATACTGGAGCACTATTCAATAATTTAGAGCCATTATTACCATTGTTACCATCCATTAAAAACTTATTAATTTGTCTTGTTATTGAATTTGGAACTAACAATGTATTTTGATAGGTAGCTCTTGCTAATTCACTAGATAATTGAGTCTGCTTATCACTATTTAAGCTTGCTATTTTTTTATCTTCAAGTTTAATTATTCCAACTACATTAAGTTGATATGTTCTTTCTTTTATTGATGATTCGTTTTCATGAATTGCTGCATTAACTTCTATTTTTGAATTAATATCTAGTTGATTCTTTTTAGCAAATTCTTCACTTATTATAATTGAATTACTGCTTTTATTAATTTCACTACTATTAAAAACACGCCCTTTAATTAGCTTCGCCTGTTTTTGTTTAATCAATAATATTTTTTCATCATTAACACCAGTTAAAGTAAAATTAGTGTCAAAATAATCTTCAATTTTTTCTGATTTTGAAAGATACTTTTTAACATCTCCCTCATAATGTTGAAGTTGTTTTGAAGTAACATTTGAATTTATATTATAATCATAATGATTAACATAGGTTGATTTCCCTATTTTTTTTATTTGATTTTCACTTATATTTGAACCTAATGATAATGTAACTGCAGAATTTGATCGCGATAACATTACATCAGTTGATTCATTAATTGCACTTTTTATTAAAAATGAGATAATAATTCCACTTCCTAAAACAAATGAAACTAATAATAAAATCAATGATTTATTCTTTTGTCTAAAAATACTACTGATTGCTCGATTATAAAATTTCATTTATTTACCTCCTCGTATAATGTAGTTAAGATATTTTTTAACTATATTTTTTATTTAGATTTTTGTTAAGAGATATCTATAAACTCATTATTTTATATTTCTTCTTTGATTTATATTATAATGTTAGTAGAGATAGAGTGGTTTTAGCTGCCTCCTTGAACATTAGGTTCTATTTTAAGACTAAAGCCTCTTCTTTACATTTTGGATATTAATTAGTTGTTTAGGAATTAGTTTTTACTTTTGTCCTTGCTTTGCGAGGTTATATCTTTGTAAAGATATTGAGGGTTGCCTCTATCTTATAAAATTTTTTTAGGAGTTGATTTTATGTTCTACTTAGGTATTGATATTGCTAAAACTAATCATGTTGCATCTTTATTAGATGAAAATGGTAAAGTCGTTATTAAAAATATCAAATTCACTAATTCTAATGAAGGCTATAAAACCTTATTAGAAATTATCTCTTGTATCGTAGATGATTCATCTATGGTACTTGTTGCAATGGAGGCTACTGGTCATTATTGGTTATCTATTTATTCACAGTTAATCGATGATAACTACAATGTCTCAGTGTTTAATCCATTTCAGATCAAGTCTTATCGCCCTGCTTATTCCCTTAGAAAACAGAAAAATGATGTTATTGATTCTATCATTATTGCTGACTATTTAAGAGTCTTTGGAAGCGAAAATTCAAAACTACCAGAAGAGGATATTCTTGCTTTAAAACAATTAACTAGATATCGCTCCTCTTTAGTTAATAATATTGCTTCACTTAAAACTCAGGTAATTGGTTTATTAGACAAAGTATTTCCAGAATATCAATCTTTCTTTTGTGATGTCTTTGGAACTACTTCTAAGCAAGTTTTATTAAACTGCCCAACACCTGATGATATCATTAAAATCAACACTACTAAGTTATCTAATATTTTATCAAAAAACTCTAAAGGTAAATTCAATAAGAATACTGCTAAAAGTATCAAAGAAATAGCTAAGACATCTTTTGGCACTAAATATGCTAGTGATGCTTGTTCTTTTGAAATTAAGCAAATAATTAATCAAATTATTTTCTTAGAATCCCAAATAGATACATTAGATATAAAAATCAAAGAACTATATAGCAACCTAGATTCCTATCTTTTAACGGTTCCTGGTATTGGCTCAGTTCTTGCTCCAATTATTTTAGCAGAAATTGGAAATATCAATAACTTTGACAAACCTTCTAAACTATTAGCTTTCGCAGGATTGGATCCTTCAGAAAATCAATCTGGTAATAAGATATCTACTAATGAAAAAACTTCAAAAAGAGGTTCTCCTTTTCTTCGTCATGCCATTTATCAAGCATCTTTTGTCGCAATGAATCACAACAAAGATTTAAGAGCTTATTATGATAAGAAGAAATCAGAAGGCAAACACCATTACGTTGCTATGACTGGTGTTTCTAGAAAATTACTTACTATAATATTTTATATCCTTAAAGAACAAAGAAATTATAGACCATAATTTTCTTCAACAACTATTTTTTAAAAATTTAGTTATCTAAATTCTTTTTGTTGTGAATTAATTTTATTTTCAAACTTTTTCATCAAATTAATCATTTTCTACTTGACTTGTATATAGTTGTCTTTACAATAAAAAAACAAGCTCACTCGAACTTGTATCTTTTAAAATCATCCGCGTGAAAAACTCAATTTAATAAGGTATTCTGACTTAGTTATCTAATAACATTACAGTGGCGGGACCGTTTAGGATTTAAACCTAATTCCCCTTATTAAAGTATATTTAATTTGTTATATAAGTATATCATTTATCTTTAAATTAGTAAAGCTATCGTATATCAATATATTTATGAAATCAACATAAAACTCAATCTAATTCGCATTAAATTGAATTAATTTTTTTATTTTACTACCACCTTTATTTTATTATTATTTTCATATAATTTATTTTTAATAGAAATCTAATAATAGCACTAATTATTTTACATTTCAAAAAATTAATAGTTAACTAATAATATAAAATAGTGTATAATAATTTAAGGTGATACAATGGAAATTATAAATTATTTATTAATAATCATATTAGGATATTTAATAGGAAGTATACCTTTTGCATTAATAATTGGTAAGCTATTTTATAATCAAGATATTAGAAAATCAGGATCTGGAAATCTTGGCGGAACAAATGCAGGTCGAACACTAGGCAAAAAAGCTGGTGCTGCAGTAATGATTTTAGACATTACAAAAGCCTTTATAGCCATTAGTCTAGCAACTATAATAATAAATCATTTTGAAATGAATGTTAATCCAAATTTTTGTGGTTTAGCAGTTGTATTTGGACATTGTTATCCAATATTTGCTGGATTTAAAGGTGGTAAAGGTGTTGCTTGTGCTGCTGGGTTTATTTTAGCAATCAATCCAATATTATTATTGCTTGCTGTTGTAATATTAGTTATCAATCTAAAAATTCATCATATGATGTCTTTAGCTGTTTTAGTTACTTTACTAGTAGTAACAACTATGGCATTTACAATCCCATATTTTGATAATACAAAGTATGTCTTATCAATATTAACTGTCTTTTTATTCTTTCAACATCGTGATAATATTAAAAGAATTCTCAATGGGACAGAAAATAAAATATCATGGTTATAAAAAAAGTGAGACACTGCTCTCACTTTTTCTTATGAAATTAAGTTTTTAACATACTTTATTTTACTTAAAATAAAACTTATAATTATTGCCCCAATAAAAGCAATTAAAAATAGTGCAATAACATGATAAATTTCCATGTTTGCTGATTTCCAATTTCTAGTATGGACAACATATTTAATAATTACTGGGTGAAATAAATAAATTCCTAAAGTTAATTTTGAAAGTTCTTGAATTACTTTAGTTTTTGAAATTTTTTCAAACATTTTACTTTCTTTTGCAAAGACAAATAATGCAATAGAAGAAATCAAAACATTAAAAGTTGGATTACTCATCCAATCCATAACTAGTTTACCTTCATTAACACTAAGCATATTAGTCATATATATTCTAAATAGACAAGCAAGAAAACCAATTAAATATAATATATATCTTTTTTTCTTTTCTATTGTCATTGTACTTAATAAGTAACCTAAAATAAAGACACCAACAAATGATGATGCAATCGGAATTTCAAATCTTATTTTTAAATTCAAAATAGTATTAATATCATAAAATAAGTATCTACCCACTATTGAAAGAGCTACAAGATACCATAAATATTTTCTATCTGCTTTTTCAACAATTATTCTAAATATTGGTGTACTTAAGTATAAACCAATTAAAACATAAAGAAACCAAAATTTAAGTTCTATATCATTAGTTAGAAATCCCTTAAAAAAACTTATTAAACTATAATTTTCAATATCTAGTACTTTTCCATATACAAATGCATAAAAAACTGAAAAAATAAGTAATTGCACAATAACTTTAACAACACGATGTTTGATAACATACTCATAAGAATTATTTTTTTTATTGCTAAGCAATAAAGCTCCAGATATCATAAAAAATACACTAACTCCAACTCTAGTAAAAGCATTCACTGAATTCATAAAAGTCCAAACTGTATCACTTAATTCATTAAAACCATATACTCTTATTGAAATTGAATGTAACATAACAACTAAAGCAGCACATAACACTCTTAGTCCATCATAATAATAAACTCTATTTTTATTTTCCATTTCTATTCCTCACAAATTTCTATATCATTATATTCACTATCATTATTTAATTTACTTTTAACATAGGCACAAACTGGCAATATTTTAAAATTATTTTCTTTTGCATATTCTACTACATTATTTAATAAAACTCTTGCATAACCTTGTCCAGCAAACTCTTTTGGTACATATGTATGATCGACAACAATAACATTATCATCTTTCAATTTAAATGTCATTTCTCCCCGAAAATTTCCTAATTCATCTTCTAAAACAAATTTATTATTTTTTTTAATACACTTCATTTTAAACACTCCTTAATATATTTATACTTCAATATCAATATTATCATAATCTTATAGTAAAGTGAAGTTATAGCAATTATTATGGCTATTCTTTTCAATAAAAAATCCAATATACACATCATCACCTTTTTAAATATCTAAATCAATGTTATAATCAAACGGAAAGGTGAGATAAATATGGGACTAAAAGTAGATAATACTGCACTAGCATCTGATGCACTGCAAAAGGAATTAAGAAACCTTAGAATAAATAAACTAATACGTGAATATAAAGAGGAACATCCAAATCTAAGTGATGAAGAATATGAAATTGCTAAGAAAAAAATAGCTGAAAAAGTATATAAAGAAGAAGATTAAAAAAATTATAATTATATTTGATTTTATTAATTATATTCATTATAATTAAATTGTGCTATATAGTACAACCATTATTATAAAATAATAGAACATTCTTATAAACTAAATAACCCTTATTCGATATATAACTTGTTTATTGTTCTATTATATCATTAGAAAAACATCACTATTGCGATGTTTTTTTCTATATTTTGTCTAAAAAATCATTAATTTTTATAAAATATTCATTTAATTTATTATAGAAAGTAACTATATCTGCTTCATCACTTTTATAATATGATATATCAGCAATGAACTTATCATCATGACATAAATAACCAATACCAAGTCCATTCTCACTAACAGGAGCATAAGAAAAGCGATTTATTAATTTATTGTTACCCATTGATGAAGTACATATTTCTTGATCTAAATACTTTTGTAGATATTTATCTTGATAAATACTTATTTCATTTTCACTCATTAAATTTAATCCAGCAAGATGCCTTGCGATACAACAAAAATCTTTTGCCTTACTAATACCCTCTAAATGTCTTAAACTAGCATTTTTTAACAAGTCAAAAATAACTTTAACATCACTTGAGCTTGCTAGTGCCTTAACAAATTCTATTCCCTCACAACTAGCACTTTTCAAACAAGAAGTTCTTCCATCATAGAAATGAGCAACACTAACTGATTCATGAATTACCTTTAGTTCTTTAAAAGTATAATAATCAGCATATAAAAACCCAAGTTGATATACAGCATCAATATTAATTTTATTTGACCTTATTTTATTAGTATTTAAATTATTAAACTCAAATCTTTTACTATCAAATTGATTTGCATATTTTAAATAGTTATCTTTAATTAGTTTTAAACTTTCTTGATTAAAATCAAAAGTTAATTCATTTAAAGATACTTTTGAATAATCATTATTATTAAAAACAGTTTCTATTTTATCAATACGATCAAACAATTCACAAACTAAAGTTGAAGAAGTTGCGCCATCAACATAAGTATGCTCATTATTAAAAGTACAAACTAAATCACGAAAGGCATCAATATTCCATGACTTTAAAGGCCAAGCATTACTTGTATCATAATATGTTTTTTGATTAGTTGATACTTCAGTACTATTTTTATCCCACAAAGTTAAACAAAACATTCCCTTATTTAATATTTCTAAGTTTTTTTGATTATCTTGATGTTGTTCAATTATCTTTAAACTATCATCATGGTTATTAAATGCTAAAACACTAATAGATAATTTATCATTTTCAATAACAGTATCTAATATTTGTTTTATTTGACAAAAAATTTCTTGTTCACTTATTTTAGTACCATCTTCTTCAAATAATTTAATTTGATAACAATTATTTTTATAAAAAATAATACCACTATTAATATCTTTATAATCTTCAAATATTTCATAAATATCTTTATTATGATTTAAAATTCTTGTACCTCTTAAAAACCCTTTTAATTGTTTCATACACAATAATTGGTCTTTTGTTTTCATTTGATTAATTTTTTTATTAGATAAATCAATATACAAATCTTGAATACCACAAATTAACCTTACAACAAAAGTTAGGTAATCAATATCTTTTTTATAAGGAATAGTTTCTAATAAATAATTACTTTTTATAGCAACTGGGCCTCTACCATTTAAGTAAATATCTTTAGAATATGGCATTAACCAACTATTTGGATAAATGTCCTTTTTATATTTTTCTAGTTTATCTTGTAATAAAGACCCTTCATTCAATATAAAAGTTTCAATATTATTTCTTGCTTCAAGATATTCTAATTTATTAACAAATGGCTTTAAACACTCTAAATACCACTCTTTAGTTTCTTCAAGACTACATAAATTAAGCTGTTTTAAATTCAAACTATTTTTCATCTTTATCTCACTACTCCTTTAAAGTATTAATATAATGAATACTATTAGTTAATATTATATCCTATTAAAAGAAACAAGACAAACAAAAAAATACTCCTATTAAAGAAGTATTTTAAATGTTAATAATATTATTTTAAGTTATTATCAATTAAAAATTGATTTGCTACTTCATGAATATCTTTTTTATTAGCATCAACTTGATAATTCATTTCAATCATTTGTTCATTAGTAATAGCATTATCTAATTTTGATAAAATTTCTTTTAATTTTGGAGCAGTCTCTTTATACTCCTCAAATAAAGATTCTCTCATTAAAAATCCAGCATTATATTCCGGGAAGAACCCTTTATCATCAACTAAAATTCTTAAATCAGATTTTTTATTTAATCCATCAGTAGAATAAACAACAGTAGCATCAATATTTCCACTATCAATTGATGAATATTTTAAACCAATATCTAATGATTTACTATCTTTCCATTCTAATCCATAAGCACTATTTACAGGTTTAAAACGAACACTACCTTCTTCATCAAAAAACTCATGTTCAGCACCAAATACTAAGTCTTTTGAATATTTAGTTAAATCACTAATAGTTTTAATATTGTTCTTTTTAGCAAAATCTTCTTTTATTGCCATAGCATAAGTATTTTCAAAACCAAACTTAGATAACAATTCAATTTTTTTCTTTTCTTTTGCTAACTTATTTGTATAATCAAATAAACTTTCATTTTTTGGCACTTCACTTGGATCGCTTTGTAAAATAGTTGATAGTAATGTACCATCATAAGATACGTATAAATCAACATCACCATTTTCAACAGTTTTGGCTGCAGCAACCGTATTCATTGAATCCTGATAATTTACTTTAATATCAGTATTCTCTTCAATTAGAATTTTTGCCATTTCCATAATAATTGTGATTTCAGAATATTGCCCTTTTAATAAAGTCATTTCCTTATCACTCTTACTTGATGAACCACCACACGCTACTAAAGTAAAACATAAACAAATTACTGTAGCCGCTGATAAAATTTTCTTAAACATAATAATTCACTCCTTTTATTTTTGATTATAATCTAATTTCTTTTCAATGATTGACATAACAAAATCAAATACTAAAGACATTATAACTAATGCTAAAGTAGCTTGAAACAATACCTCTTTATCTTGAATCATAATCGCTCTATTGATAGTTGAACCAAGACCACCACCACCAACAATAGCACCAAATACAGCAATTCCAATTGAAGTAACAACTGAAATTCGTAAACCAGTAAAAATAACGGGAAAAGCCAAAGGAAATTCAACCTTAATTAGTCTTTGAAAACGTCCCATTCCCATTCCTACTGTAGCCTCTATTATCGCTGGACTAATTTGTTCTAAACCAACAATGGTATTTCTAACCACTGGCAACAATGAATATAAAACAATTCCAATTACTACTGTTGTAAAAGTAGCACCTGTAAAAATCATAATAATACCTAATAAAGCTAAAACAGGTATTGTTTGTAAAACATCGACAACCCATAAAATAATGTGTCTTGCTTTTTTAAAATTATATCCAATTATTCCTAATGTTAAACCAATAATAGTTGTGAAAATAAATGATACTAGAACTAATTGAATGTGTTGTATAACATATTGTATTTCCATAGTATCACTCCTTTTTTAAGCCACGTGGTGTTAATTTAGTTTGAATGGCATCAATAGCATATCCAAAAAGCATTGCTAGTAAAGCAGCTGGAATAGCACCACCCAAAATTAATTCAGTATTATTTGTTTCGATTCCACGATAAACAAATTCACCTAAACCACCTAAACCAATCATCGCCGCTAAAACAGCCCAACTCACAGTATATATAGTTGACATTCTAATTCCTGCAACAATTGAAGCAGATGCTAAAGGTAATTCAACTTTATATAAAATTTGCATCTTTGACATTCCACAACCACGAGCAGCTTCTTTTAAGTTTGGATCAACTGTAATCAAACCAATATAAGTATTTTTTAGTATCGGGAATATTGCATAAATTGATAAGGCAATAATTACTGTTAAATCTTGAATACCTGTATATATAAACAAAACTCCAATAAATACTAATCCCGGTATTGTTTGAAAAACACTTATAATCGGAATTACAACTGCTGATATTTTTGGAAACCTTGATAAAATAATTCCAAAAACAAAGGCAATAACAAAACCAATTGCAACTGATATAACAACAAATTTAGTATGTGTTATAACAGCATGCATCAACATTACGCCATATTTGTCTAAAAATTCACTCATATTACTCCTCACCCCAAACTAAACTTCCTAATGCTTTAGCCATACTAGTTTTTGTAATAATACCTGCGACTGTTTTATCACGATTTAAAACAGTTAAATAATCTAAGTGACCATCATAAAATTCATCAAAAGCTTCTTTAGCATTTGTATTAATTAAAACAGTCTTAACATCTGATTTTAATATTTTTTCAATCGATTCACCTGGAACACCATGTTCTTTAATATCTTCAATTCTAACAATACCTAAAAACTTATCATTATCATCAACTACAATTAGTGAGCCAATATCTCTTTGATTCATTAAGTTAATACATTCTAATGTTTTACGAGATTTATTAACACTAAATACTTTCTTTCTCATAACATCAGCACAAGTTAAATCATTAGCATTATGAGAATAAGATATTTTACCTAAAAAGTCTTTAATAACAGGACTAGCTGGTTTATTTAGCATATCTTCAGGAGTAGCAAATTGTAAAATTTTACCACCTTCCATAAAAAGAATTCGATCAGCCATTTTAACAGCCTCATCCATATCATGAGTAACAAACACAATTGTCTTTTTTAATTTTTTATGAATTGTTTTTAACTCATCTTGAAGAATATCTCTTGTGATTGGATCAAGGGCACCAAATGGCTCGTCCATTAAAATAATTGGAGCATTCGCTGCTAAAGCTCTTAAAACACCTATTCTTTGCTGTTGTCCACCAGATAATTCATTTGGATACTTATCAGCATATTCATCGTATGGCATATTAATCATTTTTAATAATTCTCTAACTCTTTTATCAATTTTTTCATTACTCCATTTTAAAAGATTAGGAACAACACTAATATTTTGCTTAACGCTCATATTTGGAAATAATCCAATTTGCTGAATAACATAACCAATACCTTGTCTTAACTTAGTGACTTCAATATCATTTATATTTACACCATCAATTAATATTTCACCACCATTTAATTTATTTAAGCGGTTGATCATTTTTAAAGTTGTCGTCTTTCCACAACCCGATGGACCAATAATACAAACAAACTCTCCATCATTAATTGTTAAGTTTAAATCTTCAATTACTTCATTGTCTTGATAAGACTTACTTACATGTTTAAATTCAATCAAAAGTAAAACCTCCCTTTATAGTATTACATTTTGAATTATGCTTTTTTTCTCTTTATTTAGCATACATATATTATAACTGATTTTAGATTTCAAAACAAATCAAGATAATTTTTTTAATAAAAAAAACACTTTTTTAAACCAAAAAACCTATTTTTTTTAGTTTTTTTTGCTATTTTTTGCATTTTTATAACTTTTTTGCACCACTTATCAATATTTGTTTTTTTTATGTATTTTTGTTTTTTTAGTATACTATTTGTTTATTTGTATATTTTTGTTATACTTCATATATATACTTATTTTTTAAAGGTAGTGATGAAAAATGAATAATAATAAAAATAAAATTATTACAACTTTTCTATTAATACTCGCACTTGCACTAACAATGTTTCATTTAAAAAATGCAATTGCAACACAAAGTAAAAGTGATTATCTTTTAGCACTTCAAATGCTCTTAGGAATTGCAACAATTTATGTTCCAAACATTACTCAAAAAATATTTAAAATTGAATTAGCACAATCACTAAAATATTTTTATTGGTTATTTATTTTATTTGCTGTTTTTATTGGAACAGGCATGAAATTTTACCATATAATTATTTTTTGGGATAAACTATTACATATTTCCTCAGCAATTTTATTATGTGCAATAGGATTATCTATAGCAATTACTCTAAATAAAAACAATAAGGAAGTCAATCCATTATTTATAGCACTATTTGCCTTTCTTTTTGCAGCAACCATTGGAATATTTTGGGAGTTTCATGAGTTTACCTTTGATTATTTACTAGATATGAATATGCAAAGATATTTAACTCCAAGTGGCGTAGAATTAATCGGTCAAAGTGTTCTATATGATACAATGTCAGACTTATTATGCAACATTACTGGAGCATTGATATTTACTGTTTACAGCCTATTTAAGATGAGAAAAGATATTGGTTGGATAAATACCTATAAATTCAAAAAAACAGCCTAATTAGCTGTTTTTGTTTTTAGAATGATTGTCCATAACTCAACCCATAAAAAGAATGTGGTTTAAGCCTAGAAACATTACCATTTGATGTACCTGTATAACCAAGTCCAAAATAAATATCATAATTATTTTTATAAGTATTAACAACCTTACTTAAACTTTTGTTTTTATGTTTAATAATCTCAACATGAACATGAGGGCCAGTTGAATTTCCAGTTGAACCCATATATGCAATAGTTTGTCCCTTACTTAAAGTTGAACCAACACTTGCAAATCTATTAAGATGACCATAAAGGAAAGTATAAGTATCTTTTCCAACCTGATGAGCAGTAACCATATAATTACCATATCCACCATACTCACTAGCACTCATTAAAACAACACCTTTTCCAGGCGATTTAATCTTAGTACCCGAATTGTTTGCTAAATCAATACCCGGATGCCATCCACCACCAAAACTTGCTGGATAATACCAAGAAGTAGCTGTAACAGTCGCATGAGAAACAGGTAATCCAAGTGATGAAGATGTTTCACCAGAATTATTGTTATTGTTACTATCGTTATTACTATTATTATTATTATTATTATTATTGTTGTTACTGTTATTATTGTTATTATTGTTGTTTTTATTATCATTTGAAGGAGCATTATTTAGCTCTTCTTCTTTATCCTTAATATTTAAATTATCAAGTTGACTATTATAGATAGCCTTTTTTATTCTTTCAGCCTCTAATTTTTTATATAAATCAGATTCTTTACTACGATATTCTTTTAGCATTTGATTTTGTAATTTCTTTGATTCTTTTAATTGTTTCTCTTCTTTAACTAAATTCTTCTCTTTTTTCGATAATTTTTTTCTTTGATCACTTAAATCATTAATTACATCATTATTTGATTCATTAATCGCATTTATTCCATCCATCTTTATTAAAAAATCATC
Source organism: Bacilli bacterium PM5-9 (assembly GCA_029893765.1). Classification (NCBI taxonomy): domain Bacteria; kingdom Bacillati; phylum Bacillota; class Bacilli; species Bacilli bacterium PM5-9. The sequence goes on along the minus strand of JARXZD010000006.1, from coordinate 667 downwards.
TAAACTTGCTGAACTCATAATAAAATCAATAATAAAATTGTCTGTATCAATTTCTTGCATTAAAGCTAAACGATCCAATAAATCGTTTTCTAAAACAATTATTTCATCTTTAGTTTGTTTAATCTCACCTTTAATGTCTTTTATTTCTCCAGATTTACTTTTAATAATAGCATCGTTTTCTTTAATAAGTTTGATAAGTTTATTAATATCACCCTTAGTATTCTCTACCTCTTTTTTTATTGAATCAGCTTTCTTATCACTATTACTTTTCTTTTCATTTATATATGCTTCATATCCTTGGCAAGTTTTTTTATTTGCATTGTATGAAGATCTTTTCGAACATAATTTTTGATAATAACTCTCATTTTTCGCATAATCAATTTTAGCATCTGTTTTATATGCTGAAATCAACACAAATAATACTGCAAAAACTGAAATTATTATTTTTCTAAATTTTGGCATTAAACATCACCTTTCCTACATATAAGATTGTAACACATTAATTTTCAAAAACGAAAAAAAGACATTCTTATAACATAATTAATGTAATATCATCCCAAAGCATAAAAAAAGGAACTATAATATTAATTAGGGGGTAACCCTTAAAAGGTATTATAGTTTTTTTACATTATAAAAGACAAAAACCTTTTTCCTTGTTAGAATTAAG